>CANFTU010000066.1 GCA_947450005.1 Comamonadaceae bacterium
CCAGCGGCGGCAAGCTAGAAATTCTGGTGGAGCGGGTGCTGGGCGGCAACCAGGTAGCGGCGCATTTGCGGGTGAGCAAAAAGCCTGCGCCGGGCGATACCGTGGCACTGCATACCGCGCCCGGTCAGCCCGACGGCCTGTGCGCCACGCTGCTGGGTCGCTGGCCCGATGGGGGCGGGCCGCTGTTCCGCTTTGTGCTCTCCAATGACGGGGGCGACGACCCCTACACGCTGATGGAACGCCACGGCCATATGCCCTTGCCGCCGTACATCGCCCGGCAGCAAGACGGCCCGGACCCGGATGCCGAAGCTGACGCACAGCGCTACCAGACGGTTTTCGCCACGCAGCCCGGTGCGATTGCTGCGCCCACGGCTGCACTGCATTTTGACGAGACCTTGCTGGCGCAACTTGAGGCCATGGGTGTCCAGCGCGCGCATGTGACCCTGCATGTCGGAGCCGGCACCTTCCAGCCCGTCAAAACGGAAAATCTGACCGAACACCGCATGCACAGCGAGTGGTACCAGGTGCCACAAGCCACGCAAGATGCCATTGCCGCTTGCCAGGCGCGCGGCGGGCGGGTTGTGGCGGTGGGCACGACCACGGTGCGCACCCTGGAGAGCTGGGCCGCAAGCGGCGTGACCAGCGGCGATACCAGTATCTTCATCACGCCGGGTTTTGCGTTCCGGTTGGTGGATGTGTTGATCACCAACTTCCACCTCCCCAAATCAACGCTGCTCATGCTGATCAGCGCGTTTGCCGGCTACGAGCGGGTGATGGCTGCCTACCGCCATGCGATTGCACAGCGTTACCGGTTTTTCAGTTACGGCGATGCGATGTTGCTGGCGCGAAGCGGGCAGTCATGAAGCGCGTGCGCCGCACTTTTTGTTATCTCAAAGGAGTTTGATATGGTTTCTATGGTTTCTTACACACGCCCTGATGGGCAATCAGCTACCGGCTATCTTGTTCAGCCCGCTGCAGGTGCGGCCGCGCCTGCCGTTGTGGTGATTCAGGAATGGTGGGGGCTCAACGACCAGATTAAGCACGTGGCACAGCGCCTGGCGCAGGCGGGCTTCCAGGCTTTCGTGCCAGATCTCTACAAGGGAAAATTGGCGCTGGAAGAAAATGAGGCCAAGCATTTGATGGACGGCTTGAACTTCGGCGATGCTGCCAGCCAGGATATTGGTGGTGCAGTGCAGTTCCTCAAGGCAGCGGGCGCACCCAAAGTCGGCGTGACCGGTTATTGCATGGGCGGTGCCCTGACGCTCTTGTCCACTGTCTTTGTGCCGGAAGTGGATGCAGCTGCTATTTGGTACGGCTACCCACCCTTGGAGTATGTGGACGCCAGCAAAATTAAAGTGCCGCTCATGGGCAGCTGGGCCATTCGTGACGATGTGTTCCCGATTGCGGGGGTGGACGCTTTGGAACAAAAGCTCGCTGCCTCGGGCGTCGCGTTCGCATTTGACCGCTATGACGCCAAGCACGCCTTTGCCAACGAAGAAGCCGACGCGAAAAACCTGGCGTATTTGAAGCACGACGCGCAGGCCGCGGTCAAAGCTTGGGACAAGACGCTGGCGTTTTTACACAAGAACCTGGCCTGAGCCCGTCGCCCTGCCCAGCGACCCTCTCAGGCGCTGGGTTTGGCTTGATAGCGTACGTCGGGCAGCCCCTGGTAGTCCACGTCCTGCGTCCAGAAGGTGGCGCCAAACTCCAGCGCGATTGCATACATCGCCGCGTCTGCCATGGCCAGTTTGTGCAGCGCCGCGATGTGGGAGGCCGCAACGGCGCGGGCATCCGTTAAATCGAGCACGCGCCCCAGGCGCATCACGTCCAGACAGCGGTTCGCGAGGTCGGCGGGCAGGCTACGGCTGAGAACCCGGTGCACTTCGAAAAGCGCAATGGTGGGGACCAATAGACGCGCGCGGTCTTCGATGATGGGTTTGAATACCGGCCCGTTGGCACCGGCCCGGAAGAATTCGATCCAGCCCGAAGAGTCGACAACGTTCACTCAAAACTCCCGATCTGGCTCTTTTTCAGGCTCAATATCTCCCAGATCGTAGCCCTTGAGCATGCCGTAATAGGCGCTCATGGGCGGCTCGGGCTTGATCACCAGCTCGTTGCCGCGCAGCTCAAAATGGATATGTGAGCCCGCGCTAATCCCCAGTTTGGCGCGCATCGCGGCGGGTAGGGTGACCTGGCCCTTGCTGGAAACGATGGCTTCTACGGCTGCAATTTCTGACATTTTCAACTCTTTACTTTGTTTAAAGTAAAGCAAAGCATAAAGTAAACCACCTGCATACGTCAACCCGCCCACCTAGAATTCCCGTATGTTGAAGTTCGATGTTCTTGCCCATGATCCCCCCAGCGCCGACGGAAGTTACTTAGGCAGCCACGCCCGCCGGGGGCGCGTGACCCTGAACCATGGGGTGGTGGAGACGCCGGTATTCATGCCGGTGGGCACCTACGGAACCGTCAAGGGCGTGATGCCGCGCAGCCTGGATGAGATGGGCGCGCAGATCATTTTGGGTAACACCTTTCACCTGTGGATGCGTCCGGGCCTGGACGTGTTGCGCCAGTTCGGCGGACTGCACGCTTTTGAAAAATGGGACAAGCCCATACTCACGGACTCCGGTGGGTTTCAGGTTTGGAGCCTGGGCGCAATGCGCAAAATCAGCGAAGAAGGCGTGCACTTTGCCTCACCCGTCAATGGCGACAAGCTGTTTTTGACGCCCGAAGTCAGCATGCAGATTCAGACCGCGCTGAACTCGGACATTGCCATGCAGTTCGACGAATGCACCCCGTATTTGTCGGTAGAGGCCGCCACCAAAGGCCAAGTGACCACGCAAGCCGAGGCGCGTTCTTCCATGTTGCTGAGCCTGCGCTGGGCCGAGCGCTGTAAGACGGAGTTCGCCCGCCTGGCCAACCCCAACGCCTTGTTTGGCATCGTGCAAGGCGGCATGTTTGAGGACTTGCGCGAGGAGTCTTTGGCGGGGCTGGAGGCGCTGGACTTTCCCGGCATCGCGGTGGGTGGCCTGAGCGTGGGCGAACCCAAAGAAGACATGCTGCGACTTTTGCGCCATATCGGCCCGCGCCTGCCGGCCCACAAGCCGCATTACCTGATGGGTGTGGGTACGCCCGAAGACCTGATTGCCGGTGTGCAAAACGGTATTGATATGTTCGACTGCGTGATGCCCACCCGCAATGCGCGCAATGGCACGCTGTTCACGCGTTTTGGCGATTTGAAGATCCGCAACGCCCGCCACAAAACCGATCCGCAGCCGCTGGATCCAACGTGCACCTGCCACGCTTGCGCCGGTACCTCGGGCGTATCGTGGGCGCAAGGCGGACGCGACGGATTCAGCCGCGCTTATTTGCACCATCTGGATCGTTGCGGTGAAATGCTCGGTCCCATGCTGGCCAGCATCCATAACTTGCATTACTACGTGAACCTGATGCGCGAAGTCCGTGGCGCATTGGAGGCCGGCCGGTTTGCAGAGTTTGTCGCCAGTTTCCACGCCCATCGCGCGCAGGGCGTTTAGTGCGCTTGCCCGATATCGCGCTTTGCTACACTGGCCGCCATGTTTATCCACCGCATCAGCATCACAGGTTGTAGCGACCGGGGAGCCTGGCCCTGGCGGCCCGCACCGTAGTTGGCAAGCCCGGCTTCTGCAGCCTGCGCAGAAAGCCCATCCCGATGCGGACCCTATCCGCGCACATCCATTCTCCCGGCTCCTGATTGGCGCAAAGGCGCTTTGGAGGCGACCCTGACATTGCAAAGGTGTGGCAACCGTGACCACTGAGATCGAATTTCAAACCCTGGCAGCCCAGGGCTACAACCGCATACCGCTCGTGGCGCAAGCCTTTGCGGACTTGGAAACGCCGCTGTCTCTTTACCTCAAGCTCACCGACAACGCGCCTTTCAGTTTCCTGCTGGAGTCGGTCGTTGGTGGCGAGCGCTTCGGCCGCTACAGCTTCATTGGGTTACCAGCCCGCACTTTCTTGCGCAGCAGCGGCTTTGGCGCGCAGGCGCGCACCGAGATCGTGACCGATGGCGTGGTTACCGAAACCTCCAACCGCAACCCGCTGGACTTCATTGCGGATTACCAAACCCGCTTCAAGGTCGCGCTGCGTGCGGGTTTGCCGCGTTTTTGCGGCGGCCTGGCCGGCTATTTTGGGTATGACGTCGTACGCTATATCGAAAAAAAACTGGAGGCGACTTGCCCGCCGGATGAGTTGCATTGCCCGGATATCCTGCTTCTGCAATGTGAGGAACTGGCGGTGATCGACAACCTCTCCGGCAAGCTGCATTTGATTGTGTATGTGGACCCGTCGGCACCGGGCGCCTTTGCGCAAGGTACTGCGCGCTTGGCCACGCTCAAAGCGCAACTCAGCCAGGCGGTGCGCGTGCCGCAGGTGGTGCCCGCCGCGGCGCAACCGGCCCAGCGGGACTTTGCCAAGGCCGATTACCTTGCCGCTGTTTTGCGCGCCAAGCATTTGATTGCCGGTGGTGACTTCATGCAGGTACAAGTTGGACAGCGCATCAAAAAGCCGTATACCGCTGCGCCTTTGAGTTTGTACCGCGCCTTGCGCTCGCTCAATCCCAGCCCCTACATGTACTACTACAACTTCAGCGGCGCCAGTAATGACGCCAGTGCTGACTTCCATGTGGTGGGGGCCAGCCCCGAGATATTGGTGCGCCAGGAATCGGTTATGGCTGCTGATGGCCCGGCCACCAAAGTCACCATCCGTCCGCTGGCCGGGACCCGCCCGCGCGGCGCAACGCCCGAACTCGATTTAGCCGCTGAAGCCGAGCTGGTGGGCGACCCCAAGGAGCGCGCTGAGCATGTCATGCTGATTGACCTGGCGCGCAACGATATCGGCCGGATCGCCCAGACCGGCTCGGTGAAAGTGACCGACGCGTTTTGTGTGGAGCGCTACAGCCACGTGATGCACATCGTGAGCAATGTCGAGGGTTTGCTGAATCCGGGCATGCGCAATATGGATGTGCTGCGTGCCACCTTCCCTGCCGGCACGCTGACCGGCGCGCCTAAAGTGCACGCCATGGAACTGATCGACCAGTTAGAGCCCACCAAGCGCGGCATTTACGGCGGCGCTTGCGGCTACTTGAGTTATGCAGGTGATATGGATGTGGCCATTGCAATCCGCACGGGTATTGTGAAAAACCAGACGCTGTATGTGCAAGCCGCGGCCGGGGTGGTCGCCGACAGCGTAGCGGAAATGGAATGGGCCGAGACCGAGCACAAAGCGCGCGCGCTGCTGCGTGCGGCCGAACTGGTCGAGCAAGGTTTGGAGTGAGCCATGAAACTGCTGATGATCGATAACTACGACAGCTTTACCTACAACATCGTCCAGTATTTCGGCGAACTCGGTGCCGAGGTCGAGGTGTTTCGCAACGATGAAATCACGCTGGAAGGTATTGCTCAGCGCGCGCCGGACCGCCTGGTGGTCTCGCCCGGGCCCTGCTCGCCCAATGAGGCAGGCATTTCTGTTGCCGCCATCCGGCACTTCATGGGCCAATTACCGATACTGGGCGTGTGCTTGGGCCACCAAAGCATTGGGGCAGCTTTGGGCGGCACGATTGTGCGGGCGCAGACCTTGATGCACGGCAAGACCAGCGTCATCACGACGACGCAGGAAGGGGTTTTTGCGGGCTTGCCGCAACAGTTCACGGTCAACCGTTATCACTCGCTGGCCATTGAACGCAGTACCTGTCCTCACGAACTGGCCGTGACGGCTTGGACCGACGATGGTGAAATCATGGGTGTGCGTCACACCGGGCTGCCCCATGCTGTGCGCATGGAAGGCGTGCAGTTTCACCCGGAGAGCATCCTGACGGAGCACGGGCATGCGATGCTCAAGAATTTTTTGAACTGAAGGACATCCGATGACCCGCATCGTTGATTTGCGCAGCGACACCGTGACCCGCCCGACACCCGGCATGCGCCAGGCCATGTTGCATGCGGAGGTTGGGGATGATGTTTTTGGTGACGACCCGACTGTGAATGCTTTGCAAGAGCGCATCGCGGCTTTGACGGGTAAAGAAGCAGCGCTGTATATGCCTACGGGTACACAAAGCAATTTGTGCGGCCTGCTGGCGCACTGCCAGCGCGGCGAGGAATACATCGTCGGCCAATTGGCCCATACCTACCGGTACGAAGGCGGTGGTGCCGCGGTCCTGGGCAGCATCCAACCGCAGCCATTGGTGCAGGACGCGCAGGGTCGTATGGCGCTGACCGACATCGCTGCGGCCATCAAACCTGACGACTCGCACTTTGCCCGCACCCGGCTGCTGTGTCTGGAAAACACGTGGAACGGTAACGTGATGCCGCATGCGTATCTGACCAGCGCAGCCGCGCTGGCTCGCGAGCATGGCCTGTCCGTGCATTTGGACGGCGCCCGGGTTTTCAATGCGGCCGTTGCCAACGCGGGCGAGCATGGCGACCCGCTGGCTGCATTGCGGGACATCACGGATGTGTTTGACAGCGTGTCGGTGTGTTTCAGCAAGGGCCTGGGTGCGCCGGTGGGATCGGCGCTATGTGGCTCCAAGGAATTGATTGCCCGTGCGCATCGCATCCGCAAAATGACCGGCGGCGGTTTGCGCCAGGCCGGTGTCGTCGCCTCGGCTGCGCTCTACGCGCTGGATCATCATGTCAACCGTCTGCGGCAAGACCACGCGATGGCACAGCGCCTGGCTGCCGGATTGCAAGGCCTGTCCGGCCTGACGGTGCGCTCGGCGCAGACCAATATCGTGTTTTTGGATGTGGGCGAAGGTCGCGGACCGGCCCTGCTGGCGCATCTCAAAGCCGCCGGTGTGTTGGCCACCGGGATGATCGGCTTGCGTTTCGTCACCCATCTGGATGTCGATGCCGAGGGGATCGACCACGCGATCGCCGCCATCCGCGCATTCATTCAACCGCACTGATTTCTGCACGACCCTCCGTCATGTCCCACGCCATCACCATCACGCCGCAGGAAGCGCTGCAGCGCACCATCGAGCACCGCGAAATTTTTCATGACGAAATGCTGCACCTCATGCGCCAGATCATGGCTGGCGAAGTCTCGCCCGTGCTCCTGGCTGCACTGATGACCGGTCTGCGCGTCAAAAAAGAAACCATTGGTGAAATCACCGCTGCGGCGCAGGTGATGCGCGAGTTTTCGACCAAAGTCGACGTCGCTGACACCACGCATTTGGTCGATATCGTTGGCACGGGCGGCGATGGTTCGCACACTTTCAATATATCGACCTGCGCCATGTTTGTGGCCGCCGCGGCAGGCGCCAAAGTCAGCAAGCATGGCGGGCGCAGCGTCAGCAGCAAAAGCGGTAGCGCCGATGTGCTGGAGGCTTTGGGGCTGAATATCAATCTGTCGCCGGCAGCCATTGCACAGTGCATCGCGCAGCAGGGCGTGGGATTCATGTTCGCGCCGAATCACCACCCCGCGATGAAAAACGTGGCGCCGGTGCGGCGTGAGCTGGGCGTCAAAACCATGTTCAATATCCTGGGTCCGTTGACGAATCCAGCCGGCGCTCCCCATATTCTGATGGGCGTTTTCCATGCCGATCTGGTCGGTATCCAGGTGCGCGCCTTGCAACGGCTTGGGGCAGAACATGCGCTCGTGGTTTACGGGCGCGACGGCATGGATGAAGTGAGTTTGGGTGCCTCCACTTTGGTGGGCGAGCTCAAAGACGGCGTGGTCAGCGAATACGAAATCCACCCCGAAGACTTCGGTCTGGTGATGGCCAGCAGCCGCGCACTCAAAGTGCAGACGGCTCAGGAGTCCAAAGAGATGCTGCTGCGCGTGCTCGACAATGAGCCGGGGCCGGCTGCGGATATCGTGGTGCTGAACGCGGGGGCGGCGCTGTACGCAGCCAATGTCGCCCCCGGTATCGCCGAGGGTATGGCGCTTGCGCGCCAGGCGATTGCCGGTGGCGCGGCCCGCGCCAAGTTGGACGCGCTGGTGAATTTGTCACAGGCTTTGGCTGCGGCCTGATCACACATTGGATTTGCACATGTCGGACATTCTGGAAACCATCGTCGCGGTCAAACACCAGGAGGTCGTCGCCGCGCGCAAGCGGAAATCACTGGAGGCTGTGCGTCAAGACGCGGAGTCGCGTGTCTTGACCCGCGACTTTCTGGGCGCGATCCGCGACAAGATCGCAGCCGGTCAACCGGCCGTGATTGCCGAGGTGAAAAAGGCCAGCCCATCCAAGGGCGTGTTGCGCGATGACTTTGTTCCCGCTGACATTGCGCAAAGCTATGCCGAATACGGTGCGGCTTGCTTGTCCGTGCTCACGGATGTGCAGTTTTTCCAAGGCAGTGTGGACGCGCTCAAGCAGGCACGGGCCTCTTGCCATCTGCCCGTGCTGCGCAAAGACTTCATGGTCGACGCCTACCAAATTTACGAATCCCGGGCCATGGGCGCCGATTGCATTCTGCTGATTGCAGCCTGTTTGGATGATGCGCGCATGCGTGATTTGGAGGCCATTGCCCACGGGTTGGGTATGGCGGTGCTGGTAGAGGTCCACGACGCAGCCGAAATGGAACGCGCGCTGCAACTCACCACGCCGCTGATCGGTGTCAACAACCGCAATCTCAAAACCTTCGAAGTGTCCCTTGATACCACCCTGAGCTTGCGTGCGCAAGTCGGACCGCCGCGCATCATCGTCACTGAGAGCGGCATCCGCACCCGCGATGACGTGCTGCGCATGGGCGCTGCCGGGGTGGGCGCGTTTCTGGTGGGCGAAGCCTTTATGCGCGCTGGCGAACCCGGGCAGGCCCTTGCGGAGTTGTTCTTTCCGGCATCGTGATGGCGGCCGGTGTGTCCGCGCCGCCGGATTACCTGCGCGCCACGGCCGCGCAACTCTTGGCCCAATGGGCGGTGTACGGCCATTACTACCGGGCCCCCATAGGCCCGGGGCCGCACGCGCCGATGGAAGATTTGCGCGATCGCTTGGAAATCGCGCCGCACGCGTGGACGCTGACCGAGGTGGATGCCCGCGAGCCCGATCTGCTGGTGATCATGATGAACCCGGGCGCGTCCAAGCCCCTAGAAGCGCTTTGGGATGGTGACAACCCTCCGGGCTTGGTTCCGGCACAACCTGACCGGACCCAGTATCAAATCATGCGGCTTCTGTTGGCTGCGCAGGCGGCGGGCCTGCCCTGGCGGCACGCACGGGTGTTCAATTTGAGCGATCTGCGAACGCCCAAAAGTGCAGAAATGCTTGCCAAACTGGATTTGTATGGGGCTCACGACAGCCACAGTCTGTTTTCTGTCGGGCGCAAAGTGGAGTGCGCGCGCTGGTTTGCGTTACATGCAACCCCAGTGCTGTGCGGATGGGGTTTGAATCCGGGTTTGGCGGATCTGGCCGCCCGTGCGCTGCGGGCAACAGCAGGTCACCCGATATTGGGTTTGTCGGACGATGGCCTGCGTTTCCGCCATCCCTTGCCGCAAACCCAAAGTTTGCAGCACCAGTGGTTGCGGGCAATGGTCGATCAAATCTGCGCAATTCCAAAGACTTAGGGACGATTCAGCAACCAAGCTCGCGTCCTGATACAGAAAACTGGCATAATCCTTGGTTCACGATTGGAGAGGTGGCCGAGTGGTTAATGGCAGCAGACTGTAAATCTGCCCTCTTACGAGTACGCTGGTTCGAATCCAGCCCTCTCCACCAGTGCCAGCTTTTTGTGCGGGGTTCGTATAGTGGTAATACCTTAGCCTTCCAAGCTAAAGCGAGGAGTTCGATTCTCCTACCCCGCTCCATCGTTATCGGTGAAGCGGTCAAGATTTTTGAGGGAAAACCTGGTTTTTCCTTATGCCCATTTGGCTCAGTGGTAGAGCACTCCCTTGGTAAGGGAGAGGTCGCGGGTCCGATTCCCGCAATGGGCACCACGGATGGGATCCTTCTGGGGTCGGTAAGTGTATGTATGTGGCGCATGGCGCGCACGGAATGTTTGAACCAGTAACTATTGGAGTCTGAGAATGGCAAAAGAGAAATTCACCCGCACCAAGCCGCACGTGAACGTGGGCACGATTGGCCACGTTGACCACGGCAAGACCACCCTGACAGCGGCCATCACCACCGTGCTGGCCTCCAAGTTTGGCGGCCAGGCCAAAGCCTACGACCAGATTGATGCAGCACC
>CANFTU010000067.1 GCA_947450005.1 Comamonadaceae bacterium
CACGCCGATGATGTTTTTCAGGCGGCGGCTGTACCAGGTGGGGTCGACCTTGAGCTTGGCCTTGATCGAGTTGAACAGGCAGATCTCTTCTTCGCTGTGCGGGTTGGCCAGAACCTTCAGGTTCTTCTCAGCCTTGGTACCCAAATGCATCAAGAGCGTGGCATCGCCACCGTCATCGAGAATCATGTTCGGGCCTTCGGCCGCGCTGCCCTTTTTCCCGCCGAATTCAAAAATGCGGTGCGTGTATTCCCAGTAGTCGTCCAGCGTCTCACCTTTGT
Source organism: Comamonadaceae bacterium (assembly GCA_947450005.1). Taxonomy (GTDB): domain Bacteria; phylum Pseudomonadota; class Gammaproteobacteria; order Burkholderiales; family Burkholderiaceae_C; genus Allorhodoferax. The sequence goes on from CANFTU010000067.1 coordinate 279, forward strand.
AGGCAAACACGGGGGTGCCTTTCACGGCCAGCGCCGCAGCAGCATGGTCTTGGGTCGAATAGATGTTGCACGATGCCCAACGCACGTCGGCACCCAGGGCTTGCAGCGTTTCCACCAGCACGCCGGTTTGGATGGTCATGTGCAGCGAACCGGTGATGCGCGCACCTTTCAGCGGTTGCGAGTGGGCGAACTCCTCACGGATAGCCATCAGGCCGGGCATCTCGGTTTGCGCAATGTCCAGCTCTTTGCGGCCCCAGGCAGCTAAGGTCAGGTCGGCAACCACGTAATCGGGCGTGGCCGGGCGCAGCGTGCTGCTCACCAGCTTCAAGGCTTTGGTGGCGCGCTTGGCGGAAGATTTTTTCGCGGGTTTCAATACGGCGTTCATATCAGAGGCTCCAAAAAACAAGTTTCGATGACCACCGTGACCGTCTGGAGAGGGTACTCACCACACAAGACATCAGTGGGTGAGCGCAGTTGAAACATGCAAAGGCGCTGGGCCTTTGTACTCCGAGCCTCATTCACATTGCGTGAACTGCATCGCTCCTCAGAGTGCGCGGATTCTAGCGGGTTTGAACCGGGTACCTGCGCAGCTTATTGCGGCCACAAAACCCACATCTGCAAAGGCTGCTTCAAGCGACCGGCAAGCTCACCGGCCGCGGACCCCGCACCGACGAAGTAGTCGGCACGCACCGCCCCGGTGATCGCGCTGCCGGTGTCCTGTGCGACCACCAATTTCTGCAAGCTGGTTTGTGCGCCGCTGGAGCTGATCCATACCGGCGTGCCATACGGAATACTGGCCGGATCAACGGCAATGGAGCGGCCCGCAGTCAACGGTACGCCCTGCGCGCCACGCGGCCCCGCATCCTCCGAGCTCAATGCCTCTTCTTGAAAGAAAACCACACGCGGATTGCGCCACAGCAACTCATTCACCCGGGCCGGATTGCGGCCCGCCCAAGCCTTGATGCCCGGCCAGCTGGTGTCCTTGCTCAAGCCTTGTTCGATCAACCAAGTTCCCACACTTTGGTAAGGGTGCCCGTTGTTTGCGGCATAAGCCACGCGCGACTGGCGCACGGAGCCATCAGGCTGGCGGACCTCCATGCGGCCGGAGCCTTGAATTTGCAGGGCCATCGCGTCCAAAGGGTCGCCCATGTAAGCAATCACCCGGCCTTGCAAAGCGGCCTGCGCCTGTGGCAGGGTATCGATTTCCTTGCGGCTGTACCAGGTCTGACCTTTGGCTAATTTGGCCGGGGGTTGGTAGAGCGGCACGGCATAGTCCGCGCTGCGGCTGCGGCTGGCCTCGAACACGGGCTCGAAGTAGGCGGTTAGCAAGCCAAGGGCATCACCCTGCAATGACTCGACCCGGTAAGGCTGCAAGCGACGCTGCATCCAGGCGCGCTTATCGGCGTCCGATCCCGCTGCCACGCCACGCGCATCTGCGCAAACCGCCGCCCATGGTGCCGCCACGCGCTGGCAGCTTGCCATCCATGCGCCCCAGGCGCTCCCGAGGTTATCGGCACTCCAGCCCGGCAACTCGCTCCAGCCCACGGGTACCCAGCGGCTCGCCGCCCGGGTGATGCTCGCCGTTGGTAGCGGGACCGCAGGCAGTGGTGCCGGTGTCACTGCTTCAGCGACCGGCACGGCGGCCGGTAACGCTTTGGGCGCAGGCGCAACGGGCAAAACGGGTACAGGCCGAGTGGCACAACCCACCAGCCACACGCTCCCTACAATGACCATGCTCACCCACCTCTGACTTCCCATGCTCTTATTACTTCTTGAGGCGCTGTTTGCCGGACTGCTGTTCGTCGGCATCATTTGGTGGACCATGTTCTCGGGGCGTCAGGGGGGCGAGCTGCCCCGCACGGATGAAGCAGATCAGTCAGACCGAAAGCCATGAAGCCCCTTTCCATCAGGCCCCTATAGGACCCGGTGTTGCAAAGCCGGCAATTGCGTGCGAACCGTGGCCAACCGCCCGGCATCCATCCCGGCCATGACCACGCCGGGTTCCTGCGCCTGCTGCGCCAGCACTGCGCCCCAGGGATCGACCACCAGACTTTGACCCCAGGTGCGGCGCCCGTTGCCATGCACGCCGCCCTGGCCTGCGGCCGCCACAAAGCACAAGTTTTCCACCGCGCGGGCCCGCAGCAACAACTCCCAATGCGCCCGCCCCGTGGTGTCCGTGAACGCGCTGGGCACGAGTAACAAATCCGCGCCCTGCGCCGCATAAGCGCGGTACAACTCGGCAAAGCGCAGGTCATAACAAACGCTCAAGCCAACGCGCCAACGGTGTCCATCGCGCGCGGGCAGATCGAATGCCACCGCTTGCGTGCCGGCCACCAGCACGCGGGACTCGTCATAGGCCTCACGGCCATTGTCGAAGCGAAAAAGATGGATCTTGTCGTAGCGCGCTACACAGGATCCAGACGGGTCAAATGCGAGACTGCTGTTGTAGACCTTGTTTGGTTGATCGGTCGAAATAGGCAAGGTGCCACCCACAATCCACAGGCCCAGCGACTGCGCTTGCGCTGCCAAAAAATCCTGAATCGGCCCGGCACCGAAGCCCTCCTGGATCGTCAGCTTGTCGGTATCCCGCTGCCCCATCAGGCAAAAATACTCGGGCAACAACGCCAACTCCGCGCCCTGATCGGCAGCTTGCCTCAGCAATTCGGCAGCGGCGCGCAGGTTGTCCTGCAGGCTTGCGCCTGACACCATTTGAATTGCGGCGATTTCCATATGTCAGCCTCGATGAATTCTGGAACTTAAGGAATGGGTTTGCCCGTGCGCCGGTCGACTTTGCTGACCTTGGGTACCTGCCAAGTGCCTTCCACCAACAACTCCTGCGTGCTCGCATCTTGAAGGGGTTGGCGCAGCAGGGTGCTGGCCACCAGGGTGTACAAGCCCGCTATCGGATTAGCCAGCGCGGTGAGCAAGGTGGCTGCGCCGGTGTCAAGCTCGGGGATCACCAGCACTTTGATCCTCTGGGTTTCGCGGGCGATATCGGTGCTGCCATCCATCAGGACCGCCGCCACCGCGCCCTTCATTTGCAGGTTGTCGGAACGGGCGACGCCCTGCTCGGTGGTGACATCGCCACGGACGTAGTTGAACTCAAACCCGTCGCTGAAAACATCGCGGAAATCGAGCAGCAGACGACGGGGCAGCGATTGCAAACTCAAAACGCCCAACAGCTTGGCCACACCGGGATCGGCCCGCAAGAACTGGCCTTTGCCCATATCCAGATTAAAGCGACCCGACAGGCTGGGGTAGTCCAGGTTGAGCGGCGCCCCGGCCCAACCCATCGTGCCCTCAATCTTCCCGCCGCCGGCGCGCACCACATTGGCCATGCCAAAGCGCGCCAACAAAGCCCCCGCATCGGCAATGTCCAGCTTGAAATTGAGCTCCGTGCGGCGTCCATCGGAAACAGTTTTCCGAGCCGGTGCGGGCGTCCCGCTGAGGGCCGCCGGTGCGCTGGCGCTACTCACCGAACCCCAGACGCCGCTGGCGCTGAAGGTGGCCTCCGGCACCGTGAGCTGCAACTGCTGCAGCCGCCACTCGGCCTTGCCCGCCCCGCTGCCCACGTTCACCGCCGTTGCCTGCATGCGGCCCAATTTCCTGCCGTACATCTCAAGCGCATCGACCACCACATCCAGCGCAGGCAGGCTGGTTGCCGGAGCATCGAGCATGTTTTGCACGTCGTTGGCTGTGCTGGCTTCCAACGCCAAGCGGCTCAGTCGTGCGATCAAGCGCGAACCACTATTCACGCTGCCGCTGGCGGGGCCGAATTCCAACTTGCCCGCAAGCTGCGTTGCATCCACGTCCATGCGCCACACCGCGCCCTCGCGGCGCCCGCTGGCCGTCAAGCGGTCCCAATGGCGGTTACCCCATAGCAACTGCTTGGCCTGCAATTTGAATGCCGTGGGCAGGTAGGGGTTATCGCCACCCGTCTTGGTGTCCGGCGACGCGGTCACCTGGTTGATCACCCGAATCCAGGGGTCCACGTCCAGCACGGCGGTATCAACTTGCAGCTGCAGACCTTGCGCCGGTAGCAACGGGGGCGCATCCGCCCCATCGCCCAGCACCACCGCGCCGCGCAGCAAGCGCGCCTGCGCGCCACTGCTATCGCGCTGAAGCAGCACTTGTGCCACACGTCCGAGACTCAGCCGGATGGTGTCCGTGCGTGGCGCAGCTTTCGGCCCGGCTTCGCCACCGGCGCTGGTCCAATCTACCCGCAAGGGCAACGCCGTTGCCGCCGGCTTGCCCAGCGGTGCAGGCAAGGCCAGCGCCATACCCTGCAAGTCGCTGCTGAACTGAATTTGCGGCGCACCCGCGCGCCAGCCCAGGTCCGCGCTGTAAGCGGTTTGCCCTTCCAGCAAGCCCAGCGCTGCAGCCCCTGCGGCCAGGTCCTTGGATTCTTTCAAACCCTGGCTGGTCAGTGTGCCTTGTAGCCGCACGCGGTTTTTGCCACTGTCCCACGCCGCGTCTGAAAACTGCAGCGTGCCGTCCAGCCGCATCTCGCCACCCAAAGCACTGGCCTGCAAGCCGCTAAGGTTGATGCTGCTTTCGGTAAACCCCAGCGTGCCCCGCACGCGCGCCAGCCGCGGCGTATCCGGGCTGTATTGAAAATCGTTACCGGACAGCGCGAGGTTGCCCTGCATGGCGGTCTTGGCCGGATCATCCAGGGGGATCTGCAGATTGACTTTGTATGCCGCGCTGCCGCTCACACTGCTGCGCCCCAGCGCATTGCCCATCAGCGCGCCGACCGCCGAGCGATTCACCACGGCCAATGCGTCGGCGAGGGTGCTGCGGCCCTCCAGATTCAAGGTTACGGTAGGGTGCTCATACAGCCTGCTAATCCCTGCGCTGCCCCGCGTGATGGGGACCATGGCGCCAGGGCTTCCCGGGTGCACCCAGTTCGCACGGGCATTGGTCAGCGTCAAGGTATCCCGGTCCAATACCAGATCGCCATGCAGCTGGGTCAGCGTGGGCCAGGTCAGCGCGCCCTTGAACTTCGGCGCCAGGGCATAGGCGTAATTCATATTGCTCAACGTGGTCGCAATCTGAAACACCCCTGCGCGCCCGTTGGAAAACGGGAACTGGTCCAAATCACCCTTGACCTTGAAGCTGACCGGCCCGAGCTCCCCGCCGCTGAACGCGTCGCGCACGTAGTTGCGCGTGTCGCGGTCCATGGCCGTGGGCAGGTAGCGCGGTAGGCGCGCCGGCACCATGCGCGTGATCTTGCCCTCCAGCGCAAGTTCGCCCAATCCAGCAACGGCCGCGCCCTTGCCCGCCTTGGCCCCGTTTGCGGCGACCGTGCGCGGCGCGTTCCAAACCAGGGCCAGCTCACCCACAGCGTCCGCGTTGGCCAATTGCAGACGCGGCATCTCCAGCCGCAAGCGCCCGTCCACCCAAGTCCAGCGCAGAGTGGCATCCGCCGCATCCAAGGCCACGCGCCCCTCATCCAACCAGCCCGGTATCGCCAGCGCACCTTTTTTTATGGCCCATTTGGCCGTCCCGCCGGCTTGGGTGGCGTCGATTTCCGCATCCAGACCCTCCACACCCAGCCCCGGAAAACCAGCTGCCGCGTAGGGCGCCACGCCCAGCTGGTGCAGTTGCGCCTTCACGCGGTAGTCCAATGGCGCATCCCACATGCCCTGCCACTGCAGCGACAGGGCGTGCACCTGGCCCTTAGGCTGCAAGCCAGCAAGCGCCGCCTGCATGGCTGGAACCACCGGCATGCGGCCTGCCAACTGCGCGACCCACCCCATATCGAGTTGCCCCACCGACAGGCTGCCGTGCGCGCCGCCGGCCGCGTCCTTACCCCACAGCTGCAGGGTCAGATCGCTTGCGGGCCAGCGCAGACCATCGCGGGTCTGCCCTTGCAAGCCTTTCATGGCGTACTGCACGCCATCGCCTTCCAGACGGCTCAGCCCGACCCGGCCGGCCAATTGCCGCAACTGCAAGGACTGCCCCTGCGTCCCGAGGCTCGCGTCCAGGTCGTCTAAGGACACATCGGCGGTGGCGCCCGTCACAGCCCCCGCCTGCACATCCAACGCCAATTGCAGCGCACCCCGCCCGCTGCGTACGCCCTTGGCCGCCTCGATGTAAGGGGCGAGCGCGGCCAGGTCCACCCGGGATAACGCAAGTTCTGCCTGCCCGCGCCAATCAAGAAAACGCCCGGGGTGCGATGCCAGCAGCGGCCGGCTGAACTGCCCGCTCGCACGCAGCCGGTCACCCCAAGCCGGCGGCGGGCTGGCTTCCACCAGCAGATCGTGGGTGCGCGCCGAGTTGCGCAGGCGCAGCGTGACATCGCTGAAATCCAGGGGCGGTGCGCTACGCAGCTCATCCACCCAGCGGACGTGCCCGCCGCGCGCGCGCAACTCCTTTTGCCCCAACAGCCAATCCAAGGCTGCGTTGTCGGTGTTGTCAGGGGATTGGACCAGCAAGCCCGCGACCCAGACGCGACCCTGCGGATCACGGCGGATTTCCAAGTCTGCACCCTGCAAGTCAATGTGCTCCACCGCACCAACCAGCAGGGAGGTACTGGACACGGCAACGTGGACTTCGGGCAGCGCCAGGGTCGTGGTCCCTTGCGCGTCGAGCAAACGCACTCCGCGCAAAGCCAGCTGCGGCACCCAGCCGTTGCTGCTGACCTCAATGGCATCCATTTGCAGGTTCAAACCGCTGCGCTGCTGCGCCTGCTCCAAAAGCCAAGGCCGCAACACGTCGATTCGCGGCACAATCACAAAATGCAAGGCGCCCCACACCAGCCCCAGCGCCAGCGCCAGCAGCGCCAAACCTTTTGCCAGCCAACCGGCCGCGCGCCCGGCGTAGCTAAGCCAAGGGCGGGGCAATGGGGTGGTTTCGGGCATCGTCAAACGTAATAAACCGTGCCATTGATTATGTTCCCTTGGTATGAACCCTGCGGCGTTTGATGGCAACCATTCCCGGCTGGCCCAGCGGCTGCGCCGCCGCTATGCCGATGCGCTGGCCATGTTGCCCGCAGGGCCACCCACGCGTGACGCGCAAAGCCAGTTGCTGAACCGTCTGCTGGCGCACACGCCGGCCGACCCCGCAGCCGCCCTGCGCATCACCCGACAGTTGGTGCTTGAGCGTGTGCTGTCAATGGACTGCGCGCAGGCGTTGTCACTGGCCGAGGTCACCCAAGCCATGACCGACTTGGCCGAACTCACACTGGACGCCGCCCACCAACACGCCGACACCGAACTGCGTGCACAACACGGCACACCGCTCAACCAGGAGGGCGCGCCTGCCGGCTTGTGCATCCTGGGCATGGGCAAGCTCGGCGCGCGCGAGCTCAATGTGTCCAGCGACATTGATCTGATTTACGTCTTTGACAGCGACGGGCAAACAGCCGGCGTGCCGCAACCCGGGGGCCAGCCGCGCGGCGTGATCAGCACGCAGGAATACTTTGGCAAATTGGTGCGCGCCATGCAAACCTTGATCGGCAGCGTGACCGAGCACGGCTTTGTGTTCCGCGTCGACCTGGCGCTGCGGCCCAACGGTAACTCGGGGCCGAACGCGATTTCTCTGGGCGCGCTGGAGGACTATTTTCAAAGCCAGGGGCGCGAATGGGAGCGCCTGGCCTGGCTCAAAGCGCGCGTGGTCGCGCCGCAAGCGGCCATCGGCTCGGCGTGCGCCCGCGCCTTGCGCGCGCTGGTCACACCCTTTGTTTTCCGCCGCTACCTGGACTACAGTGTGTTCGACGCGCTGCGCGTCTTGCACCGCCAGATCCGCGAGCACGCGGCCCAGCGCAGCGCCGCCAACCCGCAGCGCGCCAATGATGTGAAGCTGTCGCGCGGCGGCATCCGCGAGTGCGAGTTCATCGTGCAGCTGTTGCAGGTGGTGCGCGGCGGGCAGTTTCCGGAGCTGCGCACCCGGCCCACGCTCAGCGCCCTCAAACGCCTGGCCACCGCGCGGCTGCTGCCGGCTGACACGGCGCTGGAGCTGGCGGAGTCGTACGTGTTTTTGCGCCAGGTGGAGCACCGCATCCAATACCTGGACGACCAGCAAACCCATGTGCTGCCCACAGACGACGCCGACCTGCAATGGATCGCGCACACCCTGGGCCTGGCCGATAGCGCCGCGCTGCTGGCTACGCTGCATCAGCACCGCGAGCGGGTGGCAAAAGAATTCGACGGGCTGCTGGGCGGTGACAAGGAACCATCCGCCAAGGGGTCTGCCGGTGCGGCGCCTTCCGCAGCCGGCGGGCTCGAGCCGCTGCTGGCCATGCTGGATACGTCCGCCTACGTCGATTTGCACACCCGGCTGGCGCTGTGGCGTGAACACCCCCGTGTAGCCGCATTGCGCGACGATGCCCGCGAGCGGCTGTGGCGCCTGTTGCAGCGCACCGTGGAATGGTTGCAGGCTGGCGAAGCCAATGTCACCGGCTGCGTGGCGCTGCTGGATTGGATGGAGACCATTCTGCGCCGCGAGAGCTACCTGGCGCTGCTGCTCGAGCGTCCCCGCGTGCACGCCCGCCTGTTACGCCTGCTAGGTGCGGCGCGTTGGCCGGCGCGGTATTTGCTCAAGCACCCGGGCGTGATCGATGAGCTGGCCACCGTCAGCATGCTGGATGAGCGGTTTGACGCCGCCGCTTTCACTCGGGAACTGGAAGACCGTTACACGCACCTGCGCGCCAGCGCGCAGGACGACGAGGAATCACTGCTCAACCTGCTGCGCCGCGCACACCACGCTGAAGTTTTTCGCACCTTGGCACGCGATCTGGAGGGGCGCATCCGCGTGGAGCAGGTCGCAGATGACCTCAGCGCACTGGCGGAGGCGGTGCTGGCGCTGGCGCTGAACTGGTGCTGGCGGCGCCTGAAGAACGCGCACCAGAGCGCGCCCGACATCGCCGTCATCGCTTACGGCAAGCTCGGCGGCAAAGAGCTGGGCTACGGCAGCGACCTGGACCTGGTTTTTGTATACGACGATGTGGACGACAACGCCGGCGAGGTCTACGCCGCGCTGGTGCGCAAAGTCATCAACTGGCTCACCGTGAAAACCAGCGAGGGCGATTTATACGAGATCGATACCGCCCTGCGCCCCAACGGCAACGCCGGTCTGCTGGTCAGCCGCTTTTCCGCCTACGCGGATTACCAGCAGCAGCGCGGCTCCAACACCGCATGGACCTGGGAACACCAGGCCATGACGCGGGCGCGCTGCGTGATCGGCCACGCCGCGCTGCAAGCCCGGTTTGACGCGGTGCGCACCGGCGTGATCACCAGCCCACGCGACCAAAGCGCGTTGCGCGAAGAGATCCGCACCATGCGCGAACGGGTGCGGGCCAGCCACAGCACCAAGGCGCAGGTATTTGATGTGAAGCACAGCCCCGGCGGCATGGTCGATATCGAATTCGCCGTGCAGTTTCTGGTGCTGGCCCACAGCCAGGTCCACCCGGCGTTGCGCACCAACAGCGGCAACATCGCGCTGCTGCAAGCCGCGCAAGACGCCGGTCTCTTGACCGGTCACATCGGCACCCGCGCCGCGCAGGCCTACCGCGCCCTGCGCCAGGTGCAACACAGCACCCGACTCAACGAAGATGCCACCCACTGGGACTGGCAGGAAAGCAGCGAAGCACGCGCCGCCGGGCTGGCTTTATGGGCTTCGGTGTTTGGCGAGCCTGCCGCCTGATGCGGCTGCACAGCCCAGCGCGCGATGGTGTAATTCCGCGATGCACACACTTGCCTCCTGCCGTGTAGCCGATCTGGCCGCCATCACGCGAACGCCGACTCTCGCGTCGGATTA
>CANFTU010000068.1 GCA_947450005.1 Comamonadaceae bacterium
CGCTGGCCGACAGCCTGCAGCGCCGTGGCTACCAGAACCTGCGCGTCGTCTCGCGTGGCGTGGATCTGCAACAGTTCAGCCCGGCGCGGCGCTGCGAAAGCCTGCGTGCGCAGTGGGGGCTGGGGCCGGATGACATCGCGGTGCTCCACGTGGGGCGCATCGCCAAAGAGAAAAATGTGGGGCTGGTGTTGGCGGGCTTCCGCGCTCTGCAGCAGTCGCATCCCCGCGCCAAGCTGGTCTTCGTCGGTGACGGACCGGCGCGCCAGGCCATTCAGGATGCGTGCCCCGAGGCGATCTTTGCCGGCATGCGCCGAGGCGAAGACCTGGGGGCGCACTATGCCTCATCGGATATTTTTTTGTTTACCAGCCTGACCGAGACCTATGGCAACGTGGTGCCGGAGGCGCTGGCCAGCGGCCTGGCTGTGGTGGCGTTTGCGTACGGCGCGGCGCTGGAGCTGATCCATACCGGGGTCAACGGCGTCTTGGTACGCGGAGACCAGGATGCTGACTTTTTGCAAGCGGTGCGCACACTCGCGCTGGACCCCCAAACGATGGTGCAAATCCGCAGCGCGGCTGCGGCGAGCGCTGCGCATCTGGCCTGGGACCGGGTGTATGACAACTTCGTTGCGGTGTTGCAGCAGGCGCTGGTGGCCAATGGCCACAGCTTCACTGCTTCCGCCCAACCCTTTGTCGCGCTCAGCCAGCCCCATGCATAAGCGCTTGCCCCATCTTCACCTGGCTGCCGGTGTCCAGATTTGAAGCCAGGCGAAAGCCCGGCGGTGCCAGTACCACGATGGTGGAACCATGCTGAAACCACCCCATCTCCTGCCCCTTACTGAAGTGCGCGTTGCAGTCAATCGGGTTGACGCCGTTGTAGCGCAGGTGGAACAGCACGTCCAGAAAATGCAACCGGATGCTGGCGACCAGAATCGCAGCGACCGGCACCAACGCAATCGTTTGACCTGCGAAGGGTCCGCTGTTCAGGCGCGTGCGCAAAAACGCGCGTTCGTTCTTGCAGAAAAGCTTTTCCACGCGCTTGAGCGCAATCGGATTCACATTCCAGGTGTCACCCGAAAAATAACGCACACGCTCCACCGTGCAGTCATGCGGCGCATGAAACCGGTGGTACATGCTGGAGCTCAAGCGCAGCGTGACAAAGTAGCCGGCTTCCCATGTACTGGCATCTTCACCGGTGCCGATCAGATCCGTCAGTGTGTACGGAAAGCCTTTGGCTTGGAAAAGCTGCCCCGCCTCAATGCGCCCGTGCGCGCCAACGAAGGCGTCCACCGGGCTGCTCATGACCCCGGCGTTCATGTCGACGGGCCGCGCGCCCTCTTTGAGCTCGCGGGTAAAGCAGTCATGCATGCTGGTGAAGTGGCTCTTCTTCGCCTCGCTGAGGTCGAGGTCCGAAAAATATTTCCAGATGGCGATGGACGCGTCGCGTACCACAGGTTGTTCGATTTTGCTGAAGCGTCCCATGAACTCGGTCAGCCATTTGCGTGGCAGTCGGTTGGTCAGCAGGAAATTCAAGTCTTCCTGGCTCAGCAGATTTTTGATGGTTTGGCGGATCGTCATGGTGTTTACGGTTTTGAAATCACAGATAGAAATGGGGAATACGTATGGATGACCAACTAACAGCAAGCGCCTTGGCGCTGTATGGAGTCGGCGCGGGTGCTGCGCTGTGGACTCTCAACAAAGCCAAGGCGCGCGTGGAGTTGTCGCTGGCTAAGCATCCCGGCCTGGCCGGCCACCCGCGCACGGCGCGCCGTGTGGCGGCGCTGTTGCCCAGCTACACCTACGACGAAGAACAGGCTTTTGGCGTCGACGGTGCACCGCCGGATGTGGTGGCGCGTCGCCGAGCGGCATTTGCCCGGCTGGTGCAAACGTTCCAAGCCCGCTATGCCAAAACCCTGCACGCCACCACCGATGTGGTCAGCGCCCTGTCGGACTTGCAGTTCATCAGCGCCTACCGCGTACCCTTTCAGTTCAAAAAGCTGGTGGGCAAGGGCTTGAAGATCGGATCCTTTGTGGCTTCTACGGAAGGCGTCACGGTCACCGATCTGGATGGCAACCGTTTCTTTGATCTCACCGGCTCGTATGGCGTGAACCTGTTGGGAAATGACTTCTACAAGCGCAGCATTGAGGAAGGCGGCGCCCTGGTGCGCGATCTGGGCCCGGTGCTGGGTGCGTACCACCCGGTTATGGCGGATAACCTGGTACGTCTCAAGCGCATCTCCGGCATGGAGGAGGTCTCTTTTCACATGTCGGGTACGGAGGCCGTGATGCAGGCGGTGCGTCTGGCGCGCTACCACAGCGGGCGTGACAAATTGGTGCGTTTCTGTGGCTCGTACCACGGTTGGTGGGGCGATGTGCAACCCGGTATCGGCAACCCCATGGCTGCACGCGACACCTTCACGCTGTCCGAGATGGGCCAGGGGACTTTGCGGGTGCTGCGCAACCGCACCGATATCGCTTGCGTGTTGATCAACCCGCTGCAGGCTTTGCATCCGAACGCCGCGGCGCCCAGCGATTCCAATTTGTTGGACAGCGCGCGCAAAGCGCACTTTGACCGCGCTGCGTACACCGCCTGGTTGCAGGCGCTGCGCGAAATCTGCACAGCGCGCGGCATTGCGCTCATCTTTGACGAAGTGTTCTTGGGCTTCCGCCTGGCACCCGGCGGCGCACAGGAATACTTTGGCGTTCAGGCCGATCTGGTGACCTACGGCAAAACCTTGGGCGGAGGACTGCCGATTGGCGTGTTGTGCGGCAAGCGGGCATGGATGCAGCGCTTTCGCGACGATTCGCCGGCAGATATTTGTTTCGCCCGCGGCACGTTCAATTCGCATCCCTATGTGATGGGGGCCATGAACGTGTTTTTGCGGGAAATTGAAACGCCTGCCATGCAGGAGATGTACGCCGCGCTCGATACGGTGTGGCCGCAACGTGAAGCCTTGATGAACAGTCGCTTGGCCCAGGCCGGCGCGCCGATACGGGTGGCTGCTATGTCCTCGGTCTGGACAGTTTTGTACACCCAGCCGGGGTGCTACAACTGGTTGTTCCAGCACTATCTGCGGCTGGAAGGCATTGCGCTGAGCTGGGTCGGTACCGGGCGCATCATTTTCAGCTTGAACTACAGCGATGCCGACTTCGAGGAAGTGTGCGTACGCTTTGTGCGGGCCTGGGCGAGCATGCATGCGGACGGTTGGTTCTGGATGGACCCGGCTTTGAGCAACAAGCGCATCAAGCGCCGGGTCTTGCGCGAGATGCTGGCTGCCAAGTTCAGCGGATGACGGTTGTTGGTGCATAGAAAAGGGGCCGCGAGCGGCCCCTTTTTCGTTGGCTTTCCAGGTCAAAGCAGCCCGCCTCAGGCGTGGCGCATGCCGTGCTCTTCTTCCATTTGTGCCAGGTTGCGTGGTTCAATCAGTTCGCCACGCATCAATGCCATAGGGGCTTTGTAGTACAGCTTGATGTCGTGAAACGGGTCCGTCAGGATCTTGGTCATCCAGACCAGACCGGACATCACATCTTTAATGAAGAACAGGTGCACGGTGCGGAACAGCAGGCCGCCCACGCCCACGGCCAACCACAGCGTGCCGGTGTTGCGCGCAAACGATTCCAGGTCAGTGTGCGGCTCCAACCAGCCTTGCAGTGCAGGGTCAACCAGCAAGAGCAGGGGGGCTGCCGCCCAGATCACCATGAGCACAATTTTGCGGCGCAGGTTGTAGCCCACCTTGATGTCTTCTTTGAATTCATGCGTGGCCTGGTTGACCTGGTCATAGCCCTTGGGTTCAAAGAAAAAATGTCCGGACTGGCGGCTGGTCATGGACACCAGCCAGGCAATCAGGGCTGCCACGGCGGGGTCTGTGAAGAGCATCCCATAGGCCACCACAAAGCTGATGGCGCTGATCAGATGCAGGGTCTGGTTGATGCGGCTGTGGTGGTAGTAGCGGTGGTCATCCCAGCGCTGAATGGCGAGTTGCTTGAAAAATTCGGTCATGCGGGTTCTCCTTCTTCCCGCAATGTAGTCACGCCGCGTTGCGTTTTGATGACAAATCGCATGACATTTCGGTGAAATCAGCGCCCGATGGCGAGGTATTCAAAACCTTGCGAACGGACCCATTGCGGGTCATACAGATTGCGCCCGTCAAAGATGACCAGGGTCTTCAGGCTGGCCTTGATGTGGTCAAAGTCGGGGCTGCGGAATTCTTTCCACTCGGTGATGATGATCAGCGCGTCCGCGCCTTCCAGAGCCAGCTTTTGGGATTCCACCATGCGCAGGCCGGGCTTCTCGCCGATCTCTGCGCGCGCTGTCTCCATGGCAACAGGGTCATAGGCCGCGATGGTCGCGCCGCAGGCCAGCAAGTCGGCAATCAGGGTGAGGCTGCTGGCCTGGCGCATGTCATCGGTGTTGGCTTTGAATGCCAAGCCCCAGAGCGCAAAGTGTTTGCCGCGCAAGTCATCGCCAAAGCGCTTCTTCACTTTGTTGCCCAGCACATGTTTTTGCTGTGCGTTGGCTTCCTCGACGGCGTGCAGCACTTTGAGCTCCATGCCGGCTTTGTCAGACGCCGTCTTGATCAGGGCCTTGACGTCTTTGGGAAAGCACGAGCCGCCGTAGCCCGCGCCGGCGTACAAAAAGTCGTAACCGATGCGCGGATCGCTACCGATGCCTTTGCGCACCTGTTCGATATCAGCCCCCACCAACTCGGCCAGATTGGCCAGCTCATTCATAAAGCTGATACGGGTTGCCAGCATGGCGTTGGCCGCGTATTTGGTGAGTTCGGCGCTGCGGATATCCATCACGAACAAGCGGTCATGGTGGCGCTGAAACGGCGCGTACAGGGCGCGCATATTGAACTCTGCCTGCTGGTTATCGCAGCCGATCACGATGCGCCCTGGACGCATAAAGTCCTCGATGGCCGCGCCTTCTTTGAGGAACTCGGGGTTGGACACCACGCTGAAAGGCGTATTGACCCCGCGCTTTCGCAGTTCTTCCTCCACCACGCCGCGCACCATGTCAGCGGTGCCGACCGGCACGGTGCTTTTATCCACAATGACTTTGTAGTCATTCATGTAGCGCCCGATATTGCGCGCGGCGGCTGCCACGTACTGCGTATCCGCGCTCCCGTCTTCACCCGGGGGTGTGCCCACGGCGATGAACTGGATGGTGCCGAAATGCGCGGCCGCCTCCAGATCGGTGGTGAAGTGCAGACGCCCGGCCCGCACATTACGGGCCACCATCTCATCCAGACCGGGCTCGTAAATCGGCAAGCGCCCCTCGCGCAAGCCCGCAATTTTGTCTGCGTCCATGTCCAGACACAGCACATCGTTGCCAACTTCAGCTAGGCAAGTGCCCGTGACCAAGCCTACGTAACCGGTACCGATAACAGTGATTTTCATAGTGTGACGGAGTGAATAATGAAAAGGGTTTTTTTCTATGGGCCTTTGGATTCACCGCATTCGAGCGCCCATGCGGTTTTCTGCCAGGCCACGGCTTCTTCTTGCAGCAAATAAGCGGATTGCGGGTACTTCAAAGCCCAGGCCGAGGGGTAGCGCAGCTTCAGCATCCCGTCGGCATCACGGCGCAGCACCATGTCTTGTATCTCGGGGTCGCGCCGCGCATGGCACAGAATCACGGCCAAGCGCAGGGTTGCCAGCTGCATACGCAAGCCCTCTTCGTCCAGCTCTGCCTCAATCTTGCGCAACTTCCCACGGTGCCCGAGTACCAGAACGCCCAAGCGGTGCATTTCGGCAACCGAAAAGCCCAAGGCATCGGCGTTATCCAGGATGTAAGCGCCGTGCTTGTGGTAATCGCTGTGCGAGATGTGGCTGCCGATCTCATGCAACTGCGCAGCCCAGCCCAGCTTGCGCAGCGCGCGGTCCCACTGGGCACGCTGCCCGTTTTGAGGGACCGGATAGAGCTGCCGGTACAGCGCCGCGGCGACCTGTCCGACCCGCCGTGCCTGCGCGGCGTCGACCTGGAATTTGCCGGCCAAACGCTCCACGGTGGTGTCGCGTAAATCGCTGGTCGCATCGCGCTCACCCAGCATGTCGCAAATCAAACCATGGCGCAGGCCACCTTGGGCAATTTCCAGTGTGTCGATATCCAGCAGATCGAAGAGCGCGCGCAAGACGCTGAGTCCACCCGCCAATATGGGGCGCCGGTCGTCGCGTAGTCCCGGGAGCTTGATCTGCTCCACTTGCTGTGCGCCCACCAGGGTGTCGAGCAACCAGTCCAGTCCCTCGCGGTCGATTCGGTTGGCTGCCCAGCCTGCTTGGAACAAAATTTCGCCGATTGCACCGGCGGTGCCAGCCGATCCATAGGCACGCGTCCAGTTGGCCGCCTGGTACACATTGGTGGCACCCTCCAGCACCGCTGCTGCGGCAACCTGGGCTTTTTGGAAATGCTTGTGGCTGAGCAAGCCATCGGGGAAATACCGCTGCGACCAAACCAGACTGCCCACCCGGTAAGACTCCATCTTGCGGGCTTGCAGACCATGGCCGAGCGCGAGCTCGGTAGACCGGCCGCCAATGTCGATAACCAGGCGTTTTTCGTTCGAGGCGGGCAGCTTATTGGCCACGCCTTGGTAAATCAGGCGGGCTTCTTCGCGGCCGGACACCACGTCAATGGGGAACCCCAGGACCTTGGTGGCACGGGCCAGAAATACGTCTCGGTTGCGGGCTTCGCGCAAGGTCTGGGTGGCGACTGCGCGTACTTGGTTGCGCTTGAAGCCGGACAGGCGTTCGCCAAAACGGGCCAGGCAATTCCAACCGGCTTGCATGGCCTCTGGCGTCAGGTCACGGTTGGCGTCGAGCCCGCCGCCCTGACGGACCGCCTCTTTGAGGTACTCGGTCCGGACAAATTCCTGGTGTTCGATGACCCCGATTTCGAGGCGAAAACTATTGGAGCCGAGGTCTACCGCGGCGAGTCGATGTTCTGAAGGCATGGAAAAAGCAATTGCGCAAGCGACTTGCAGAATACCAGCTAGCGATGGGAACTACCCCGCCGCTTGCGCGAATAGCGGGCCTGGGGCCGGCGGCCCCAAGCGGCAACTCCAATTATTTTTTGACCGGGGGGATCAGAACGGTGTCGATGATGTGCACCACACCGTTGCTGGCGGCGATGTCCGCCTTGATCACCAAGGCGTTCTCCACCGTCACAAATTCGCCGGCCTTGGACAGCGCCAGGGTGTCTCCGTTGAGTGCTTTGACATTGCTGTTTTTGACATCCTTGGCCATCGCCGCAACGGGCACCACGTGGAAGGTCAGCAAATTCTTGAGCTTGGCAGGATCTTTGGACACGTCGTTCAGCACGGCGGCGGGCAGTGCTTTGAGTGCATCATTGCTCGGGGCGAAGACGGTGAAGGGGCCAGCGCCATCCAAGGCACCTTGCAAATCGGCAGCGGCGATCAAGCTGTTCAAGGTGCTCAGCGAGGCTTCGTTCGCGATGGTTTTAGCGACCGAAACCGGCTCGGCCGCACCGGCAAAGCCACAGGCCGCACCCGCCAGCAAAGCGGCTCCCAGGGAGCGGCGGGTAAGAGAAAAAAGTGGGGGGGTTTTCATGGGGACCATCTCCTAGGTTAAAACGCGATCCTAGGTATTTTTCGTGACATTTCGGTGACATTTATTGCCGTAAATCCTTGATTTCGCACGATTAAATAAATCTTGAGCCCTATTTTTGTCATAAATAAGACATATAAACTGCCTACAGTTCAAGGCTCCAACCCATCCACATGAGGCCTACATGAAACTCTCCCCCCGTTACACCTTCGCACTGACGCTGATTGCCGGTGCATTCGCATCGTCCGCATTGCAGGCGCAGGAAATCACTGGAGCTGGTGCCAGCGCGCCCGCGCCCCTGTATTCGAAATGGGCGGGTGACTACAACAAGGCTACAGGCGTCAAAGTGAACTACCAGTCCATCGGCTCGGGCGGTGGCATCAAGCAAATTGACTCCAAGACGGTTGACTTCGGTGCGTCGGATGCGCCCCAAACGGACGATGCGTTAAAGGCCAAGGGCCAGATCCAATTCCCCACGGTCATCCTGGGCGTGGTGCCCATCATCAACGTCAAAGGCATTGAGCCCGGCCAGCTGAAGCTCAGCGGCCAGGTTCTGGGCGATATCTACCTGGGAAAAATCACCCGCTGGAATGACGCTGCCATCAAGGCCATCAATCCGGCCTTGAATCTGCCAGATGCCGCGATTGCGCCGGTGCGCCGCGCCGATGGTTCCGGTACCACCTTCCTGTTCACCAGCTACTTGAGCAAAGTGAATGCTGAGTGGAAGGCCAAAGTCGGCGAAAACAGTGCCGTGAACTGGCCCGTTGGCGCAGGCGGCAAAGGAAATGAGGGTGTGTCCGCTTTTGTGGCCCGTTTGCCCAATTCGATTGGCTACGTGGAGTACACCTATGTCAAGCAGAACAAACTGTCCTACGTCATGCTGCAAAACGCCGACGGCCATTTCGTGGCGCCCGATGACACCGCGTTCAAGGCGGCTGCTGCCGGTGCGGATTGGAGCAAGTCCTTCAACCAGATTATCACCAATATGCCTGGCAAAGACAGCTGGCCCATCTCCGGTGCCACTTTCATCTTGATGCACGCCAAGCAGGACAACCCGGCCAAAGGTTCGGAGACGCTGAAGTTTTTCCACTGGGCTTACCAGAACGGCGACAAAACCGCGTCCGATCTGGAATATGTGCCTATGCCTAAATCCGTCGTGGCTGCGATTGAAAAGCTGTGGGGCGAAGTCAAAGACGGCGCAGGCAAGCCCGTTTGGACGAAGTAAGTTAATTTCTTAGAGGGTCCTCTCCGGGTTTGCGCCCGGGGAGGATGGGTTGCGCTAAGCGCGCTGGCTCACTGACCGAATTCCAATGTCAAAAATCAACCATCTGAAGACTGCGCGCAGCGGGCCACTTGCAGACGCACTGTTCGGCCATTTGGCCCGCGGTTGTGCGATTCTGACCTTGCTTTTGTTGGCCTCTATCCTTGTTTCTTTGACGATCAGCGCGTGGCCGGCGATCAGTAAATACGGCTTAGGATTTTTTGCGAATACCGCCTGGGATCCTGTGCAGGAGGAGTTTGGCGGCCTCGTCATGATTTACGGAACCATTGCCACCTCGCTGATCGCTTTGCTGATTGCCGTTCCGGTGAGTTTTGGAATCGCCGTGTTCCTCACGGAGTTGTCGCCAGCGTGGTTGCGCAGGCCTTTGGGCACGGCCATCGAATTGCTTGCCGCGATTCCCTCCATCGTGTACGGCATGTGGGGATTGTTGATTTTCGGCCCGGTATTGGCGACCTATGTGCAGGAGCCCTTGCAAGCGATGTTGAGCGGCGTACCGGTGCTGGGCTCGCTGGTTTCCGGTCCGCCCGTGGGAATCGGCATATTGTCGGCCGGCATCATCTTGGCGATCATGATCATCCCGTTCATCTCTGCGGTGATGCGCGATGTGTTTGAAGTCACGCCCCCGCTCCTCAAAGAATCGGCCTACGGCCTGGGCGCCACCACCTGGGAGGTTGTCTCCAAAGTGGTGTTGCCCTTCACCAAGGCGGGCGTGGTGGGCGGGATCATGTTGGGCCTGGGGCGCGCCATCGGCGAGACGATGGCGGTGACATTTGTGATCGGCAACTTCAATCAACTGGACTCGCTCAGCTTGTTCCAAGCCGCCAACAGCATCACGTCCGCTCTTGCCAACGAGTTCGCCGAGGCGGGGCAGGGTCTCCATCAAGCCGCGTTGATGTATTTGGGACTGGTGTTGTTCTTCATCACTTTTGTCATCCTGTCGCTGTCCAAGTTGTTACTTGCGCAGCTGCGAAAAGGTGAAGGATCTCAATCATGAGCATCGCGACTACTGCAGCCACCACGCGCCA
>CANFTU010000069.1 GCA_947450005.1 Comamonadaceae bacterium
CAGCGCGGCGGTCGGTTCGTCCATGATGACCAGCTTGGCGTCAAAGGCCGTGGCGCGGGCAATGGCCACCGCCTGGCGCTGGCCGCCGGAGAGGTCTTCCACGTTTTGGTCCACGGATTTGACGTGGATTTTGAGCCGGTTCAAATGTTCCTGCGCCTGTTCGCGCTGGGCTTTTTTATTCAGCAGCGGCAGGCCCATCCAGGGCTTTTTGACCTCGCGCCCCAGAAAAATATTTTCGTGGATGGACATATTGCCCGCCAGCGCAAAGTCCTGGTAGACCATTTCGATGCCGATGTTGCGCGATGCGCGCGGACTGTCGAAACGCACCTCACCGCCTTCAAACAGCAGCGCGCCTTCGCTGGGCGCGTACAAACCGGAGAGCACCTTCATCAGCGTGGATTTGCCGGCGCCGTTGTCGCCCACCACGCCCAGCACCTCGCCCTTGCCAACCTGCAAGCTGACATCACGCAGCGCGGTAATAGCTCCGAAAAATTTGGACACGCGGCGCGCCTGCAAGATGGGCGTGGCGGGTGCGTGGGAGGGGGTCATAAACTGCGGGGGGTCCGTTATGCTGCGCGGCTCAAGGCCCGGTTGCGTACATCTGTCACGATCGAATTTTTGAAAGAGAAATCCATGCTCAAAGGTGTCAATCCATTGCTCCACGCCGATTTGCTTGCCACCTTGTGCGCCATGGGCCACGGGGATGACCTGGTGATCGCGGACGCCAATTTTCCGTCCGAATCAGTGGCCCGCCACACCACCCTAGGGAAAGTACTTAGGC
Organism: Comamonadaceae bacterium; assembly: GCA_947450005.1. GTDB lineage: Bacteria > Pseudomonadota > Gammaproteobacteria > Burkholderiales > Burkholderiaceae_C > Allorhodoferax. The sequence continues at coordinate 782 of CANFTU010000069.1, forward strand.
TGGACGGTGCGGACGTTCCCCAGGCGGTGCGCGCCATCCTCTCCGTTTTCCCGCTCGACACCTTCGTCGATACGCCGGCCCTGCGCATGCAAGTGGTCGGCAATGCCACCGAACTACCCGCCATCCAGCACGAGGTGCAAGCCGCCATCGACCAGGCGGAGGGCCGCAGCTGGCCCATGGGCTCGGTGGAGCGCATGGCGTTTTACGAGCAGGCCAAAAAATCCTACGCGGTGATTGCCACCAGCGAGCGCCGTTTTTACGGATGCTTCATCCTCAAAAAAGGCGTGATCGCGCCCGATGCCTGAACACCCGACATCCATCATGACTACACCTGCCGCCATTCTGTTGGTTCCCGCGCCGCGCAAAGTCGCCGACGTGTTCACGCCCGCCCAACTCGCGCGCCTGCGCCAGCTCGGTGAATTGCACATCTATGACGAGGCGCCGCCCACGCAAGCCGAATTCGAAGCTCTGGCGCCGCGCCTTGAAATCCTGATCGGGCAGCTGGACATGCCGCAGTCGCGCATCGAAATGGCCCCGCGTCTGCGCGCCATCTTCAACGTCGAGGGCAACTACTTCCCCAATGTGGACTACGCCTGCGCCATGGCGCGCGGCGTGCGCATTCTGAGCATCAGCCCGGTATTTGCCGAGCCCGTGGCCGAGGCCGCGCTCGGTATGGCGATTGACCTGGCGCGCGGCATCAGCCGCTCGGACCGCTACTTCCGCCAAGGGACCGAAAAATACGGCCTGGAGGCCAACCGCGATGCCTACAGCCTGCGCCGCCAGAACGTGGGCTTTATCGGCTTTGGCGATCTGGGCCGCGCCATCGTGCCGCTACTCGCACCTTTTGCGCCGCGCATCCAAGCCTTTGACCCTTGGCTACCCGCCGAATTCATCGCCGCACATGGCTGCACCGCAGCCTCGCTTGACGACGTATTGCGCACCAGCAAAGTGGTGTTTGTAGTGGCCAGCGTCACCTCGCAAAACCAGGGTTTTCTGGGGCGCAGCGCATTCGAGTCCATGCAGCCCGGCGCGTCGTTGCTGCTGCTCAGCCGCGCCGGCGTGGTGGACTTCGAGGCCATGCTGGACGTGGCCGCCACCGGCCATATTCGCGTGGCCACCGACGTCTTTCCGCAAGAGCCCCTGCCCGCAAACCACCGCGCGCGCAGCGGCGAGAACTTGCTGCTCTCGCCCCACCAGGCCGGGGCGCTGCACGACGCGTTAGCGCAGATTGGCGTCATCGTCACGGCCGACGCCGAACTCATCGCCCGCGGCCTGCCGCCCTGTTTGTGCAAAGTGGCGCAGCCCGAGACCGTGGCTATGTTCCGCAGCAAGCCGGTCGACAAGAGCTGAAAGACCGGGCCCGTGCACGCAAGCCCGCGCAGCCTGCGCCAGGAGCGATTCAAAGGCTGGCCCGCCTGGGTGCTGCGCCAGGGGCCGCTAACCCTGTGCGTGGTGCCCGATGTCGGCGGGCGCTTGATGGGCATGGCCTATGGCGGGCAGGAGCTGTGCTTCACCCATCCCGCGCTGGAAGGCAAAACCTTTGACGGCGACATGCGCCAGTGGCCTGCCTTGTGCGGCGAATGGAGCTTCCCCTTGTGGGGCGGCGGCAAGACATGGATCGGCCCTGAATCCGACTGGCCCGCAGGCGCCCCCCACCGCGATCTGGACTCGCTGCCCTGGCAGGTGCTTGACACCTGGTGCGACGCGCACAGCATGGGCATCGAAGTCCAAAGCCCGATCTGCAGCATCAGCGGCCTGCAACTCACCCGCCGCCTGACGCTGCAGGCGCACACCGGGGCCGGCGCATCGCAATGGACCATTGACCACAGCCTGCGCAACACCGGCACTACGCCCGTGCGCTGCGGCATTTGGGACGTGCTGATGTTGCTTCGCCCAGCGCGTGTGCGCGTGCCCTTGCCAACCTGCACAAGCGGCCCCGCGCTGGCCGCCCTGCCCGGCAAAAAACCGCTGGCCGACTTGCGCGCCCAAGGCACGCTGCAAGACAGCGCTACCGAAGCGGTTTTGCACTGCACGCACGGCGACGATTTCAAATGCGGCTTTGCCAGCGCGGACGGGTTGATGGAAGTCGACTTCGGCCCTGGCGCGCCGCGCTACACCCGCCGCTCTGAAATCGATATGCGCCTGCCCTACGCCCACGGCCTGCCGCTGGAGGTGTTTAACGCGCCGGTACTGAATTACTTTGAGGTGGAGACGCACTCGCCGCTGCAGACGCTGGGGGCGGGGGAGGTCTTGCGGTTTGCGGTGCGGGAAGCGCTGAGCTTGTAGCCAAAACCTCGCTACCCCGCCGCGTCCACCAACTCGCGCGTATACGCCTCCCGCGGCCGGGTGAGCACCTCTTCCACACTGCCCGCCTCGATCACCGCGCCGTCTTTCATCACCAGCACGGTGTGGGCCATGGCCCGAACCACAGCGACGTCGTGGGTGATGAGCAGGTAGCTCAAACCCCGGCGCACTTGCAGGTCTTGCAGCAGGTCGAGCACCTGTTTTTGAATGGATACATCGAGCGCGCTGGTGGGCTCGTCCAGCACCAGCAGGCGCGGCTCAATCACCAAGGCGCGGGCAATGGCCAGGCGCTGGCGCTGGCCGCCGGAAAACTCATGGGGGTAGCGCGCCAACAAGCCGGGGAATTCGGCCTCGCGCAGGCCGACCTCTTGAAGCGCCTGGGCCACGCGGGCGCTACGCTGCGCGGGGCTGAGTTCGGGGGCGTGCAGGCGTAGGCCTTCGCCCACGATCTCGCCCACGCTCATGCGCGGCGACAGGGATGAGAACGGGTCCTGGAACACCACCTGTACCGCCCGGCGCAAGGGCAGGTCTGCGGCCGGGCTACCGGTCCAGGCCTGCCCCATGACGCGCAGCGTGCCGCCATGCGGCAACAGGCCCAGCGCGGCCAGCGCCAAGGTGGATTTACCCGAGCCGGACTCGCCCATCACAGCCAGCGTTTCGCCCTGGCGCAGCAACAAGTCGGCGCCCTTCACCGCCACAAATGTGCCTTTGCGCCACCAGCCGCGCCAACCCGGCAGCGGTGTGGGGTAGGTCACGCGCAACTCTTGCGCCTTCACCAATACCGGCGCGTCCGGCTGCAGGGCGGAGACCTTGCGCACAGGAATGCTGCCCACCAAACGGCGGGTGTAGCTGTGCTGCGGATTGGCCAGCACCTCAGCCACAGCGCCTTGTTCGACCAGATGGCCCTCTTCCATGACGGCTACACGGTCCGCAAAGCGGCGCACGATGTTGAGGTCGTGCGTGATGAGCAGCACCGCCATGCCGTGGCGCGCTTGCAGGCTGTCCAGCAGATCCAAAATTTGCCCGCGCAGGGCAACGTCTAGTGCGGTGGTGGGCTCGTCGGCGAGCAGCAACTTGGGCGCGCAGGCCAGGGCCATGGCGATCATGGCGCGCTGGCGCTGGCCGCCGCTGATCTGGTGCGGGTAAGCGGCAGCGCGGCGCGCGGGCTCGGTGATGCCGGTGTCCGCCAGCAGCTCGACAGCGCGGGCCCAGGCGGCGCTGCGCGACAGGCCCGATTTCCATTGCAGCACTTCGGCAATTTGTTCGCCCAGAGTGAACAGCGGGTTGAGCGCGGTCATGGGCTCCTGAAAAATCATCGCGATCTCGCTGCCCCGCACAGCCTCCATGTGCGGCTGCGACAGCGTCAGCAAATCACGCCCGCCCCAAAAGGCCTGGCCCGACACCCGCGCCCCACGCGCCAGCCCCAGCAGAGCCAAGGCGGAGACGGTTTTGCCCGAGCCGGATTCGCCCACCAGGGCCAGCTTCTCGCCGGGCGCGATGTCCAGGCTTAAACCGTGCACCACCTCGCGCGCGCCAAAGGACACGCGTAAATCGCGCAGAGACAGCAGCGCGCTCATACATCCGGCTCCCGGTTGATCTGGCGCGGGTCCAGCGCGTCACGCAATGCCTCGCCCATAAAAGTCAGCAGGAGCAAGGTGATAACCAACACGCCAAAGGTGGAGAGCGAAATCCACCACGAGTCGATATTGCTTTTGCCCTGCGCCAGCAGTTCGCCCAGGCTGGGTGTTCCGGGCGGCACGCCCAGGCCCAGAAAGTCCAGGCTGGTGAGCGCCAGAATCGCCGCGCTCATGCGAAAAGGCAGAAAGGTCACCACGGGCGTCAGGCTGTTGGGTAGCACATGGCGCCAGATGATGTGGGCGTTGGAGAGCCCCAGCGCGCGCGCAGCGCGCACGTAGTCGAGCTGGCGGTTGCGCAAGAACTCGGCGCGCACATAGTCGGACAAACCCATCCAGCCAAACAAGCTCAGCAGCACTAGCAGCAGGCTCACGCTGGGCTCGAATAAAGCGGAGAAGATGATGAGCAAATACAGCTCGGGCATGGCGCTCCAGATCTCGATGAAGCGCTGCATGGCCAGATCGGTCTTGCCGACAAAGTAACCCTGCACCGCGCCCGTAGCCACACCCAGCAGCGTGCCCGAGATGGTGAGCGCCAGCGCAAACAAAATGGAGACACGAAAGCCGTACAGCAGGCGCGCGAGCAGATCGCGGCCCCGGTCGTCGGTGCCAAACCAGTTGTCTGCCGAGGGCGCAGCCGGGTTGGGCTGTTTGGCAAAGTAGTTCAGCGTGCTGTGGTGGTAGGGGTTGGGCGGGTACACAGCCCAGTTGCCGGGGCGGGCGAGTTGCTGGCGGATGAAGGGATCCAGAAAATCGGTCGGGCTGGCGAAGTCGCCACCGAAAGCGGTCTCGGGCGGGTTGTGGACGATGGGCACAAACCACTGCCCCTCATAACGCACCAACAACGGCTTGTCATTCGAGACCAGCTCGGCCACCAGGCTCAGCGCAAAAAGCGCCACAAAAACCACTAGGCTGGCAAAGCCCAGGCGGTGCGCGCGAAAGCGCCGCCAGGCGCGCCGGGTGGGGGACAAGGACACGACAACAGACAAGGGCGGCGCGTTCATTCGACCCTCATTCGAATTTCACCCGTGGGTCCACCCACAGGTAACACAGGTCGCTGATCAGCTTGGTCAAGAGCCCGATCAGCGTGAACAAATAGAGCGTGCCCAAGACCACCGGGTAGTCGCGCCGCATCACGCTCTCATAACTCAGCAAGCCCAGCCCGTCCAGCGAAAACAAGGTTTCAATCAACAAAGAGCCCGTGAAAAACGCACCCACAAACGCCGCCGGGAAGCCCGTGACCAACGGGATGAGCGCGTTGCGCAGCACATGCTTCCACAAGACACGGCCTTCGCTCAAGCCCTTGGCGCGCGCCGTCAAAACATATTGCTTGCCGATCTCTTCCAGGAACGCGTTTTTGGTCAAGATGGTGGTGACGGCAAAAGCACCGAGCACGCTGGCCGTGACCGGCAAGGTGATGTGCCACAGGTAGTCTGTGACCTTGGCACCCCAAGTCAGCGTCTCCCAATTGCCCGAGGTCAGGCCGCGCAGCGGAAACCATTGCAACTGCCCGCCAAACACCACCAGCAGCGCCACGCCCAGCACAAATCCGGGAATCGCATAACCCACCAGCACGAGCAGGCTGGTCCAGGTATCAAACCGGGTACCGGCGCGCACCGCCTTGGCGATGCCCAGCGGCACCGAGACAAGGTAGCTCAGCAAAAACGTCCACAGCCCCAGGCTGATGGACACCGGCAGCTTCTCGCGCACCAGTTGCCACACGGTTTTGGGGTAGAAAAAACTGCTGCCCAGATCGAAGCGGGCGAACTGGCCGAGCATCTGCATAAAGCGCTCGGGCGCGGGTTTGTCAAACCCGTAAAGCTGGCGGATTTCTTCGATGCGCTTGGCGTCCACGCCCTGGCGACCGCGGTAGCCCGCGCCGCTGGCGGCAGCGCCCTCACCGCCGCTGTCGCGGCCCTGAAGTTGCGAGACCATTTGCTCCACCGGTCCGCCGGGCACAAACTGAATCACCGCGAATGTGACCAAGAGCACGCCGAACAGCGTGGGCACCATCAGCAGCAGGCGTTTGACGATGTAGCTCAGCATGCTCAAGGCTCCCCGCGCAAATTAGCCGGGCTGGCCCACCAGACCGACTGGATCCAGTTCTCGGGTTGGTAGTAGCGCGGCGTGACCGAGGGCTGTTCAAAGCGCCCGGCGCGCCAGGCCACGCGGTGCACGCTGCCGTACCAATGCGGCACGGCGTAATGGCCGTGGCGCAACACCCGGTCCAGCGCTTTCACAGCGGCCACCAACTGCGGGCGGGTCTGCGCGCTGACCACGCGGTCCAGCAGCGCGTCCACCGCTTTGTCCTGAATGCCGACGATGTTGTTTGAACCCTCCACCGTGGCGGCCTTGGAGCCGAAACGCTCCAGCAACTCGGTGCCCGGCGCTTCGCTGCCATGGAGGCGGTTGCTAATGAGTTCGAAGTCAAACGCGTCCACGCGCTTTTGAAAAATCGTGGGGTCCACGACCTTGTAGTTCACGGCAAAGCCCAGCTTCTCCAGATTTTTGGAGTACGGCGTGACCACCCGGCCCATGGAGCCGGAGTCGTCCAGAAACTGCAGGGTGAAGGCCTCGCCCTTGGCGTTGCGCAAGGCACCGTCGCGGTAGGTCCAACCGGCTTGCGCCAGCAGGTCACGCGCCTGGCGCAAATGGTCACGCAGGGTGTGGCCGGAGGCCGGGTCCAGGCTGGTGGCGGGCGGCAGCGGCACGGGCTGGCTAAAGATATCCGGTGGTAGCTGCGCACGCAGAGGTTCGAGCAGCGCCATCTCGTCGGGAGCGGGCAGATCTTTGGCCTCGAAATCGCTGCCCACAAAGTAGCCGCGCACGCGGGTGTAGGCGTTGTAGAACAGCTGGCGGTTCATCCACTCATAGTCCATGGCCAGTTCAATGGCCTGGCGCACCCGCACGTCTTTGAACTTCGGAACACGGGTGTTGAACATAAAGCCCTGAAAGTCCCCCGCGTTGCCGTGCTGCAACTCGCGCTTGATCAGACGGCCGCTGTCAAAGGGCTTGCCCTTGTAGGCGCGCGCCCATTCGCGGGCGATAAAGGCCTGGATGTAGTCGAACTCGCCGGCCTTAAAGGCCTCGAGTTGCGCGGTCGGATCCTTGTAGAGGCGGTAGACGATGCGGTCAAAGTTGTACATGCCTTTGCGCACGCCCAGATCTTTGCCCCAGTATGCCGGGTCGCGCACGTACTGCACGTCTTTGCCAAAGTCGACCTCGCCGATACGGTAGGGCCCCGAGCCAATCGGCAAGTCGGTCACGATCTGGTCCAGCGGCTTGCCCGCGCCCCAACTGCGCGGGAACACCGGCATGCCACCCACGATCAGCGGCAGCTCGGCATTGGCGCGCACGAAGTCAAAACGGATGCTGCGCTCACCGAGCACTGTGACGGCTTTGACCTCGCTGAAATAGGTGCGGAACTGCGGCGCGGCTTCTTTGCTGATGAGCTTGTCATAGGAGTGCTTGACGTCGGCAGCCAGCACCGGTTCGCCGTTGTGAAAGCGCGCCAGCGGATTGAGCGTGAAAGTGGCCGAGAGTTTGTCCGGGGCCAGCGCGACGTCTTGCGCAAGCAAGCCGTAGGCCGTAGTGGGCTCCTCTAAATTGCCAGTCAAAAGGGTTTCGAAAACCAGGTTGGACAGGCCCGGCGGCGGCGTGCCTTTGAGGGTAAAGGGGTTGTATTTGTCAAAACTGGAAGCACGGGTGGGCGCGACCATCGCAATGTGCCCGCCTTTGGGGGCATCGGGGTTCACGTAAGCAAAGTGGCTAAAGCCAGCGGGGTAACGGATATCGCCGAACTGCGCGTACGCGTGCGCGCACCACGCTGGCGCACCAGACAGCATGGCCCCCAGCAACAACAGACTTCGCACAACAGATGGCATCGCCCTATTCTGCAAGAGTTTTGCGCGGACTATGCTTAGGGCTTTTGCGGAGCCCTTATGTCCATGAATGCCTTGGTCCCTTTGATTGAACTCACCCGCGGCGGCTATGTCGAATGCACGCATTTCGGCGCGATCGCCGTGGTCAACGCACACGGCAAGGTACTTGCGCAGGCTGGCGATGCGGACTTCGTGACCTTCACCCGCTCCACGCTCAAAGCCTTTCAGGCGCTGCCTTTTGTCGAGGCCGGTGGCGTACAGCGCTTCGGTTTCAGCACCCCCGAAGTCGCCATGCTGTGCGCCAGCCACAACGGCGAGGCGAAACACGTCGCAGCGGTGGAGAGCATGCTGAAGAAGAGCGGCAACACCTACCAACGCCTGCGCTGCGGCTGCGGCGTGCCAGGCCTGTATTCGCTGATGGACAAAAGCGCACCCGATGGCCTGCAGTTTGATGAGCGCCACCACAACTGCAGCGGCAAGCACGCGGGCTTTGTGGCGCACTGCATAGGCCAGGGCTGGAGCGTGGACGACTACACCGACCCGGCGCACCCCTTGCAACAAGCGGTTGCCAAGGACGTGGCACGCGCGGTGGGCATGGAAGTCTCGGCTATGCGCATGGGGATTGACGGCTGCTCCGCTCCGAACTTCGCCATGCCCCTGTCCAAACTCGCCTATGGCTATGCGCGCCTGGCCAATGGCGCGCGCGATGCCGAGTTCGGCGCGAGTTTCGCGCTGCTGGGTGAGGCCATGATCACCCACCCCGACATGGTCAGCGGCACCGGGCGCAATGACGCAGCCTTCATGGAAGCCGGCCGGGGCGACTGGGTCACCAAAATCGGGGCCGACGGCTTGCAGGTCATTGGCAGCAAGAGCCGGGGCGAGGCGCTGGCCATCAAGATCAGCGACGGCAGCAAAACCGCGCTCTACGCCGCCGCCGTGGAAACATTGGATCAGCTGAGTTGGCTGGACGACGCACAACGCGCCCTACTCGCGCCCTGGCGCGCCAGCGAGATTTTGAGCGCGCGCGGCGCACCCGTCGGTATGCGCCGTCCGGCGTTCCACTTGCAAGCCGTTTGAAAAATGGGGCGCTGACTTAGAATC
>CANFTU010000070.1 GCA_947450005.1 Comamonadaceae bacterium
AAGCGCATTGGCGAGATGGGGCTGGAGAACATCCGCATCTGCGCGCATGACGCAGTCGAGGTGATCGACAACATGCTGGCACCCGGCAGCCTCGACGGCGTGCACATCTTCTTTCCAGACCCCTGGCACAAGACCAAACACAACAAGCGTCGTTTGATCCAAGCGCCGCTGGTGGCGAAGCTGGCGCAGCGGCTCCAACCCGGCGGCTACCTGCATTGCGCCACCGACTGGCAACCGTATGCGGAGCAAATTTTGGAGGTGCTGGAGGCCGAGCCGCTGCTGCATAACCCGGCGCGTAGCGCGCACCCGGAGCTGGCCGGTTACGCACCCAAACCGGCCTACCGGCCGCTGACCAAGTTCGAGAACCGCGGGCTCAAGCTGGGCCACGGCGTCTGGGACGTGGTCTGCACCCGCCGATGAGCCTGGCACCCGCAACGCGCCGGGGCGTGGGCCCCAGCAGCGTCGTTTTGCCTGCCGTGTGCGATCCCGCATGGTCGACCCTGCTCGATTTTTTGAGCGCCCGCTTTGCCCACATTGAGCGCAGCGCCTGGGCACAGCGTATGGCCAGCGGCAGCGTGTGCGACGCAGATGGAAAAGCAGTGGCCCCCGATGCCCCCTTTTGCGCCGGCGCGCGCATCCACTATTTCCGCGCACTGGAATCCGAAGCACCGATACCGCTGCAAGAAACCGTGCTGTACCGCGACGCGCACCTCCTGGTGGCCGATAAGCCGCATTTTCTGCCGGTCATTCCATCAGGGAAATACCTGCATGAGACGCTGCTGGTACGGCTGAAAAACCGGCTGGGACTCGATGATTTGGTGCCGATCCACCGCATCGACCGCGACACCGCCGGGCTGGTCTTGTTCAGCATCGATCCGGCCACCCGCAACGCCTACCACGCCTTGTTCCGGGCGCAGGCCGTGGAGAAGCATTACGAGGCCATCGCGCCCTGGAACCCGGATCTGTCTTGGCCGCTCACGCGGCGCAGCCGCATCGGGTCTGCGCCGCACTTCATGCAGCAAACCGAGTTGGACGGCGGACCCAACAGCAGGACCGAGATCGCGCCGCTGGAAGTGCATGGGGATCTGGCCCGCTACGCACTGCGCCCGCACACCGGCTTACGCCACCAGTTGCGGGTACACATGTCGGCACTCGGCCTGCCGATTGCCGGCGACGGCATCTACCCGGTACTCACGCCCGAGGCCGCGCCCAACTATGCGCGGCCGCTGCAATTGCTGGCCAAGACTATCGCGTTCACCGACCCGATCAGCGGGCAGGCGCAGCGCTTTGAAAGCCAGCAGACGCTCAAGCCCCTGGCCGAGGTGCGGACGCACTACGCGATACAGGCCGCGCCGGGCACGGTATGCGCCCTTAGCCCGGCATGAGCGCTGACCCAAGGCCCGCGCACACCGCCGCCAGCGCAGCGCTGGCGCAGCACGCCATGCGGGCCTTTGACACCATGGTCCTGCGCAGTGCGACCTTCACCCCGCGCCCGGGCCAGAAGGCCATGGCGCAGCGCATCGCAGACACGCTGTCCCGCGCCGATTTGGGTGAGTGCGACAAGCCGACGCAGGCCATTGCCGTGGTGCAAGCGGGCACCGGCGTGGGTAAGTCCGCCGCTTACGCCAGCACGGCGGTGGCGCTGGCGCTGGCGCGCAAGACGCGGGTCATCATCTCGACGGCCACCGTGGCGCTGCAAGAGCAGCTCATGCAAAAGGACCTGCCCGCGCTGGCGCAAAACATGGATGAGCCCTTTGTGTACGCGCTGGCCAAAGGACGCGGGCGGTACGTATGCAAAGTGAAACTCGAGCGTTTGGTGGGAGTGGGCAGCGCGGAGGACGATTTGTTCGAAGACGATTTTCCCGCCCAAGCGTTGGGCAGCGCCTCGCGCGAGGCGCGGGAAGAGCGGCGCACACGTCTGTACGAGCACATGGCCGCGCAACTGGCAGGCGCGGGCTGGGACGGTGACCGCGACAGCCTGGCGCAAAGCCCGCAGCCCGAAGATTGGGGGCCGGTCGCGGCGGAGCGCCACAGCTGCACCGTGCGACAGTGCCCGCGCTTCAACACCTGCAGCTATTACCAAGCCCGTAACGCGCTGGCGCAAGCGCAGGTGATCGTGGCCAACCACGATCTGGTGCTGGCTTCGCTGGGCATGAAAACCCTACCCGATCTGGACAACTGCCTGGTCATTTTTGACGAAGCGCACCATCTGCCGGCCGTCGCCCTGGACCAGTTCAGCAACGCGGTCGACCTGGGCAATCTGCGCTGGCTGGACCAACTGCCCAAAGCCATGAAAGAAGTGGCCAAGGCATTGGAGCTGGAGTTAAGCGAAGACCCATCCACTGTGGCCAGCCAGCTCAAAGGCGTGTTCAACACCCTGGCGCGGATGGTGCTGGAACTGGTGCACGCCAGTACCGGGGGGCAGGACGGAACGCTGCGCTTTGCCCACGGCGTGTTGCCCGATGCACTGCACGAACCGTTCAGCCAAATGGGCGCGCAAGCCGCAGGTTTGCAAAAAGCGCTGGATGTCCTGGGCCAGGAGGTCAAGACCTTGTCCAAAGAGGACCCTACCCGCGCACTGCAATGCGCGCAGCTCTACGCCCGTCTCGGTCCGCTGGCCCCCAAACTGGCCAGCGCCGCCGACACCGCCCAACTGCTGCTGGAACACGGCGAGCAGCCGTTGGCGAAGTGGTTGGCATGCACCACCGACGGCGACTTTTTGCGTTTGAGTGCGCACGCCTGCCCCATCGTGCCCGGTGATTTGCTGCGGCAGTTTTTGTGGTCCCAGGTACGGGGCGCGGTGCTGACCTCCGCGTCGCTGACCAGCTGCGGCAGCTTCGACTACTTTTTGCAGGAAGCCGGCCTGAGCCACAACCCGCAGGCCAGCGCGCTGGAAGTCAGCAGCCCCTTCGACTACGCCACGCAAGGCACTCTGCGCGTGGCGCAAACCGTGGCCGATCCCAAAAACGCCGCCGCCTACACGCAGGAAATGGTGGAGCTCTTGCTGGAGGACTTGGCGCGCGTGGAGCACGGTGCCTTGGTCTTGTTCACCTCCAAGGCGCAGATGCGCGCCGCCACCGATGCCTTGCCCGGCGTGCTGCTGGACGTGGTGCTGGTGCAAGGCACCTTGTCGCGCACCCGGTTGCTGGCCGCGCACAGCGCGCGGGTAGAGGCCGGACTGCCATCGGTGCTGTTTGGGCTGCAGTCGTTTGGCGAAGGCCTGGACTTACCGGGCGCTTTGTGCGAGACCGTTTTCATCGCCAAGCTGCCCTTCACACCGCCCAGCGACCCGGTCGACGAAGCGCGTGCCGAATGGCTGCGCCGTCTCGGGCGCGACCCGTTTAACGAACTGGTAGTGCCGGCCACCGGCATCAAGCTATTGCAATGGACGGGCCGGGCCATCCGCACCGAATCCGACCGCGCCGAAGTTGTCTGCTACGACAAGCGCCTGCTGACCCAAGCCTATGGGCGGCGGATGCTCAGCGGGCTGCCGCCTTATCGGTTGGAGCAGCAGGCAGCCGGTTTTTAAGCGCCCAGGGAGGCGCGGTACGTTTGCCACCAGCTGAGAAAAAGCTGCTGGCCCCTGCGGACATTGGCGGCCCAGTCATTGCCAGACTCGGTATTGGCGTCGTCTGAGATGAACTTGAGCGCACGCCAGGGGACGCCTGTGCGCTGGCATACGGCGGCCAGCGCGAACAACTCCATATCCACCACGTCCACACCCTGCGCGCCAAACCACGGATCGGGGCCAGTGACAAAGCTGTCACCCGTCGCGCAGACCAGGCCCGACACCCCGGACTCCAGGGCATGCGGCCCTTCATGGAAGGGCGTTGTACCGCGCGGTGCGAGCGGCTCGGCCAGCATGTCGCGCTGAAGCACCCGCCCTATTTCGAGCAAACCTTGAGGCCCCTGTCTGACGCGACCCGCCGAGCCAAAATTGAGCAGCAGGCGCGGCCGGAATTTTTGAATGCAGTGAGCCGCTGCTATCGCGGCGTTGACCTTGCCAACACCGGTGTACACCACGGGAACGCCCGCAAGCAAAGTGGCATCGAGCTCCTGCGGCAAAGCCACCAGCAGCGCAACAGGACAGGAAGATGCTTCGGAAAGGGACGGCATGCAATACAACTCCTCAGGCCGGGCTCTTTGCCACGGTCAAACGCTGATTGTGGGTGAACGACAAGGCCGCACTGGCCTCCCCTAAAAACTTGCGTACCGCCGCCAGATTACTTTCCGCGTGGCGGTCGATACGGCGCATGTAGGGGCAGGTCAGGGTAGCGAGGGCGTTGTTGTCGGGACCGAGGACGGGGAAGGAAATATCGACCACGCCAAAGGACTGGGCGCTGTCGCGCTCGACAAAGCCTTGTTGGCGGATCGAGTCCAGCAGTTGCTCCAAGCCTTCGCCCGGGACGGGAACCTCCCCGTCCAAAGAAAGGTGCTCGGCCAGCATACGTTGGCGCGTGTCCGCGTCCGCATAGGCCAGCAACAGGTGACCGCATGCCGTGTCGAGGAGGTCGGCCCGCGCGCCGCGTTGCAGCGAAAAACTCCAGCCAAGCGGGCTGCTGACCTGGGCCACGACCAGCGCGCTCCCCCGGTCGTACACGCCCAGATGGCAGGACTGCTCCGCCCGGCGGGCGAAGTCGTCCATGACGGGCAGCGCCTGGTTGACCAGACGGTTCAATGGCGGATGCGCGTTTGCCAGGGCAAACAGCTTCAGGCTGAGCGCATACCGATCGCCGCTGGCGCTGCGCGTGACGTACTGGCGCGCCACCAAGCGCTCGAGCATGCGGTAAATCTCGTTGGGGCTGCGCGCCATATCCCTGACGATCTGCGCCCGGGTCAGCCCTTGCGGCTGGGTGGCCAGTAATTCCAGAATATCCAGCCCCTTGTCCAATGCCGGCGCCCGGTACACAACCGGCCCGCCGGGCTGCACAGTGGCGGCCTTGCCGGGACGACCTCGGGGCTTTTGGGGGCTTTCGGGTGGCATGGTCAGATGGGCTTAGAATCGACTAAATAAACTAAACTGAATTAGGGAAAGCACTAGTCAGGGGTCGCGGATTCCTCATTATGATGCCCATTCAGTGGTGAATCAATTATTCATATTTGAATTTTTATAACGAGGGCAAGACCATGGCGCAAGGACGTTTGCAAGGCAAGACGGTGCTGATCACGGCCGCTGCCCAGGGCATTGGACGTGCCAGCGCCCTCGCCTGCGCCGCTGAGGGTGCGCGGGTGATTGCCACCGACATCAACGCGGCCATGCTTTCTACATTGGCGCAAAGCGCGCCCGCGATCCAAACCGAATTCCTGGACGTGCGCGATAGCGCTGCAGTGCGGGCGCTGGCCGAACGCGTGGGCCCGCTGGATGTCCTCTTTAACTGCGCCGGCATGGTCGCCCACGGCACCCTCCTCGACTGCAGCGAGGAAGACTGGGACACCAGCTTTGACTTGAACGTCAAGAGCATGTACCGCATGACCCGTGCCTTTTTGCCGGGCATGCTGCGCCATGCCCAGGAAACCGGGGCCAGCGTCTCCATCATCAATATGGCCTCTATGGCCTCCAGCATCAAAGGCTTTGTCAACCGCTGCGCCTATGGCGCCACCAAGGCCGCGGTGATTGGCCTGACCAAATCGCTCGCAGCCGACTTTGTGAAACAGGGTGTGCGCGCCAATTCGCTGTGCCCGGGAACCGTGGATACGCCGTCGCTGCGCGGGCGAATTGCTGCCGCTGCGGACCCGGTGCAGGCCGAGAAAGACTTCATTGCCCGCCAGCCAGTGGGCCGATTGGCGACGGTGGATGACATCACGCCCCTGGTTGTGTTCCTGGCCAGTGACGAATCGCGCTTTGTGACCGGGCAGAACCTGCTGGTCGACGGCGGCGTGACCATCTGAACGCGAATTCTCCCATGCCGTCTCTGATTGAAGTTCGCCAGCTGTGCAAGTCATTCCCGGGCGTGCGTGCGCTGCACGAGGCCCAATTTGACCTGCAAGCCGGCGAAGTGCATGCCCTCATGGGCGAGAACGGCGCGGGCAAATCCACCCTGATGAAAATCCTGGCAGGGGTGTACCGCAAAGACAGCGGCCAGATCCTGCTCGATGGCCAACCGGTGGACATCGAGAGCCCGGCCCATGCCCAGTCGCTGGCGATCGGCATCGTGCACCAGGAACTGCACCTGATGAGCCATCTGACGGCGGCCCAAAATATTTTCCTGGGACGCGAGCCACGCAAGCTGGGCGGCCTGCTGCTGGACGAGGCACAGCTCAATGCTGACACCGCCGTGCTGTTCAAGCGCCTCAAACTCGCGCTCTATCCGACCAGCCGCATCAGCGAATTGACGGTCGCGCGCCAGCAGATGGTGGAAATTGCCAAAGCCCTGTCGCACCAAAGCCGCGTGTTGATCATGGACGAGCCCACGGCCGCCCTGAACAACGCCGAGATTGAGGAGTTGTTTCGCATCATCCGCGAGCTCAAGAGCCAGGGCGTGGGCGTGGTCTACATCTCGCACAAGATGGACGAAATCCAGCGAATCGCCGACCGTATCACGGTGCTGCGCGACGGCTGCTACATCGACACCGTGCCGGCCAGCACGCCGATGCCGCAGGTCATTGCCATGATGGTCGGGCGCACCTTGGAGCAAAGTGCCAAACACATTCCGGATACATCGG
Source organism: Comamonadaceae bacterium (assembly GCA_947450005.1). Lineage (GTDB taxonomy): Bacteria > Pseudomonadota > Gammaproteobacteria > Burkholderiales > Burkholderiaceae_C > Allorhodoferax. The sequence continues at coordinate 6,664 of CANFTU010000070.1, forward strand.
ACCAACCCGTGGTGTTGGAGGTCAAAGGCCTGCGCCGCGGACGGGTGATCCGCGACGTGAGCTTTTCGCTGCGCCGTGGTGAGATTCTGGGTTTTGCCGGGCTGATGGGCGCGGGCCGCACGGAAGTAGCCCGGGCGATTTTCGGAGCAGACCCCCTGGAAGCCGGTGAAGTCCACGTGCGTGGCCGGCGTATCCGCCTGAACGCGCCGCGCGATGCGGTGCAGGCGGGCATTGGCTATTTGTCCGAGGACCGCAAGCATTTCGGCTTGGCCACCGGCATGGACGTACAAGCCAATATCACGCTGCCCAGCCTGAGCCGGTTCTTGCGAATGCACATGTTCCTGGAGAAAGCCGGCATCACCCGCGTCTCGCAGAAAATGGTCGAGACGCTGCGCATCAAAACGCCCTCGCTGACCCAGACTGCGCGCTTGTTATCCGGCGGAAACCAGCAAAAAGTGGTGGTGGCCAAGTGGCTGGTACGCGACTGCGACATCCTGATTTTTGACGAGCCCACGCGCGGCATCGACGTGGGTGCGAAAATCGAAATCTACAAACTTCTCAACGAACTGGCAGCCCAGGGCAAAGCCATCATCGTCATTTCTTCCGAATTGCCCGAGGTGCTTTTGCTCAGCCACCGGGTGCTGGTGATGTGCGAAGGCCGCATCACCGGCGAGGTGGCGGGCGACCGCGCCACCCAGGAAGGCCTGATGCAACTGGCCACCCAACGCGATACCGTGACAGCATGACCACCAACACCCCCTCCCCGATCCCGGCAGCGAACGCACCCGCCAAAGCATCCGACAGCCAGGCCAAGCAAAAGTTGCTGGCCTTTGCCAGTTTGATTGCGCTGATTGTGATCTTCAGCGTGCTCAAGCCCGATGCCTTTTTCACCACCGACAACATCATCGGCATCTTGCAATCGACCACCGTGATCGGCGTTCTGGCGATTGCCAGCACCTTCATCATCATCACCTCTGGCATTGATCTGTCGGTCGGCGTGCTGATGACGTTTTGTGCCGTGATGGCGGGTGTTTTCATGGTGAATTTGGGCTTGCCGATATGGATCGGCGTACCGGGCGCCGTTGTGGTGGGCGCGCTATGCGGCACGGTGTCCGGCTTGGCGATCACCAAGCTGCGGGTCCCGCCCTTTATTGCTACCCTGGGCATGATGATGCTGCTCAAAGGGGCATCACTCATCATTACCAAAACCCGTCCCATCTACTTCAATGACGTGGAAGGGTTTGACGCCATTTCCCTGGGGTCCGCGCTGAGCGACCTGATTCCGGGCCTGCCGATTCCCAATGGCGTGTTGATCATGTTCCTCGTGGCGGTGGTCTGCGCGGTGATCTTGAACAAGACAGCGCTGGGACGTTACACCTTCGCGCTGGGCAGCAACGAAGAGGCGGTGCGCCTGTCCGGCGTGAATGTGGACCGTTGGAAAGTGATTATTTACGCCTTCAGCGGCGGCATCTGCGGCATCGCCGGCTTGTTGATTGCCTCGCGCCTGAACTCCGCGCAACCCGCTTTGGGCCAGGGCTACGAGCTCGATGCGATTGCTGCAGTGGTCATTGGCGGCACGTCGCTCAGCGGCGGCATCGGCACCATCCTGGGTACGATCATCGGCGCCTTCATCATGAGCGTGCTGATCAATGGCCTGCGCATCATGTCGGTGGCGCAAGAATGGCAAATGGTGCTGACCGGCGTGATCATCATCCTGGCGGTTTACACCGATAACCTGCGGCGCAAGAAGCAGTAATTGAAAACCCTTGCGATTTTTCCATCTGTTCCACCCGCTTAAAGGAGACGCACCCACACCCTGTGCCATTGATTCCCGAGTATTTCGGTTCCCGTGTTTTTGATTCCCTTATCCTTACCCTGTCGATTTGACATTTTTTATCTGGAGACAAGCATGAACGCTAAGAGAAAACTGCTGGCCCTGACCGCTGGCCTGGTATTGGCTGGTATGAGCACCATCAGCATGGCCGCTGACGAAATTTATATCCCCCTGATTTCCAAGGGTTTCCAGCACCAGTTCTGGCTGGCTGTGAAGTCCGGCGCTGACCAGGCGGCCAAAGAATTCAACGTCAAAGTGACCTTTGAAGGCCCTGAGACCGAGCAAATGGTTGACAAGCAAATCGACATGCTGACCGCCGCCCTCGCCAAGAACCCCAAGGCCATCGGCTTTGCGGCACTGGACAGCAAAGCAGCTATTCCGCTGCTGAAAAAAGCCCAGGCTGCCAAGATCCCTGTGATCGCGTTTGACTCGGGCGTGGACAGCGACATCGTCCTGACCACCGCTCAAACCAACAGCAAAGCTGCTGCATCGTTGGCTGCTGACATGATGGCCAAAATCATCGGCGGAGAAGGCGAAGTTGCGGTTATCGGCCACGACCAGACCAGCACCACCGGCGTAGACCGTCGCGACGGATTTGTGAACCAGATCAAAGCCAAGTACCCCAAGATCAAAATTGTGGACATCCAGTACGGCGGCGGCGACCACCTGAAGTCGGCGGAAATTGCCAAGACCCTGATGCAAGCGCATCCCAAGCTCAAAGGCATCTTCGGCACCAACGAAGGTTCTGCGATTGGCGCGGGCAAAGGCATGAAAGAAGCCAAGAAATCGGGCATCGCCATCATCGGTTTTGACTCGGGCAAGGCACAGAAAGAAATGATCATGGACGGCACGATGGCCGGCGCGATCACCCAGAACCCCGTGGGCATCGGCTACCAGACCGTCAAAGCGGCTGTCATGGCACTCAAAGGCGAGAAATTGCCTAAAGTCATCGACACCGGCTTCTACTACTACGACAAGAGCAACATGAGCGACCCCAAAATCGCCGCTGTTCTCTACGATTGATCTAAGCTAGGAGCCAGCCCGCGCCAACCGGTGCGGGCTGGCTTTTTTTATTGTGAAGAGGATCAGGCTGTGAAACTATTACGCTACGGATTACCCGGCCAAGAAAAACCCGGTG
>CANFTU010000071.1 GCA_947450005.1 Comamonadaceae bacterium
ACCCTGGTCGCCCGCGCCGGTGTTGAGGTGGTCGTCGCTGGCGTGGTCCACGCCCTGGGCGATGTCGTTGGACTGCTTGTCGTAGCAGACCATGACGGCGCAGCCCTTGTAGTCGATGCCGTATTCGGTGTTGTCGTAGCCGATGCGCTTGATCGTGTCGCGCGCGACCTGGATGTAGTCGACGTGCGCGTTGGTGGTGATTTCACCAGCCAATACCACGAGGCCGGTGTTGGTCAGCGTCTCCGCTGCGACACGAGACTTGGGATCCTGCTTGAAGATCGCGTCCAGGATTGCGTCCGAAATCTGGTCCGCCACTTTATCGGGGTGGCCTTCAGAAACAGATTCAGAGGTAAAGAGAAAATCGTTCGCCATGGTGGTGTGCTCCGGTAGTTAGCTTGGTACAACATTCGCGTTGCTTTGGGCTTGGGAGCTTTCAGCGAACGCTTTAGCAGAAGGGGCTGTCGCCCCGATGCACAATCGCCACTCTTTTGAAATTGCGTTTGTACTGGTCGCCCTGCAAGTAGTTCATAACTCAGCGACCCGCCAAGTTTAGCCCACGATGCCTTTCTTCTTTCGTCTGCTCTCCCGGATGCCGTTGTGGCTGCTGCATGCGGCCGGCTGGCTGCTGGGATGGTTGTATTTTTGGGGATCGCGGGGTTACCGGGAAAATTTCCATGCCAATGTGGCGCAGTCCGGTTTGTCTTGGGACGCTTGCAAAGGCGCGATTGCCCAGTCGGGGATGATGATTGCCGAGTTTCCACGTGTTTGGCTGGGCACAACGCCGCCCTTGCGCTGGGAGGGCTTAGAGCTTGTGGAGTCGGCGTACGCTGCGGGAAAAGGCATTGTGTTCCTGACGCCGCACATGGGCTGTTTCGAGCTCGCCGCCCGCGCTACGGCTGCGCGCTTCAGTCCCCGCTACGGCGATTTGACCGTGCTGTTCCGGCCCGGGCGCCGCCCCGCGGTCGATCGTTTGCTGGAATCCGCACGTGCCGGTGCTGGCCTCCAAACCGCGCCCACCAACCTGGCCGGTGTGCGTCAGTTGCTACGCGCCTTGCGCGCCGGCAGGGCGGTGGGCCTGCTGCCCGATCAGGTGCCGCCGGGTGACATGGGCGTGTGGTCGCCATTTTTCGGGCGTCCGGCTTACACCATGACCCTGGCCGCGCGGCTGGCCTTGCAAAGCGAAGCTCCGCTGATTCTGGCCTGGGGCCAGCGTCTGCCCTGGGGTGCGGGATATGTGTTGCGCTTCAGCGCCATGCAAAAGCCGGCCACCGGTGATGTGGAAGCGGCGGTTGCGCAGATCAACCGCGCCATGGAGGCTCTGATACGCCAATGTCCAGCGCAATACCTCTGGTCGTATCCCCGTTACAAAAATCCTGTGCCTCATGCATCTGCTTCGGAAGCGGATCCTCTTCATGCAGCACCTTAAAAGCGCGATTGCCGCATTCTTGAGTCAGCTCGTGCTCGGCTTGGTGCGTGCGCTGGGGCGCTTGCCCTTGCCGGTGGTTCGGGGTGTCGGCACGGTGATGGGATGTATGTTGTTTGTGCTGGCTCTGCCGCGGTTGCGGGTGGTCCTGGTGAACCTCCAACTGTGCTTCCCGCAATGGACGCGCAGGCAGCGCTGGTCGCAGGCCTTGCAGACCTTTGTGTATTTTTCCCAGTCCTGGCTGGACCGGGGTTGGCTGTGGGAGGCACCGGCGCAGGTCTTGCAACAGCGGCTGAGACGGGTCGGGAACTGGGACGCCTTAGACCAGTCCGGCCCCGTGATCATTTTGTCGCCCCACTTTTACGGGCTGGACGCGGCGGCCTTGGCGGTCAGTCTGCGCACCACACGGCAATGCACCACGATTTACACGCCCCAGCGCAACCTGCTGGTCGACGCCTGGGCTGCGCGCGGCCGCCAGCGCTTTGGCGATGTGCGCTTGATGACGCGCTATGACGGTGTCAAGTCCATCATCAGCCTGCTGCGTCAAGATGGCTTGTTATTTTTGTTGCCAGACATGAACTTCGGCCCGGAGGAATCGATTTTTGTCCCGTTTTTCGGCGTTTCCACAGCAACGGTTCCTTCGCTGTCGCGGTTTGCCCGTATGGGACGCGCGCGGGTCATTCCGCTGCTGGCGCGCCTGACCCCGCAGGGGTACGAGATCAACATGCTTGATGCGTGGGAAGGTTTTCCCACCGACGATGTCACGGCTGATACGGCGCTGATGAACCTGCGACTGCAAAGCTGGATTGAGACGATGCCGGCGCAGTATTTCTGGGTGCACAAGCGCTTCAAAACCCGCCCGCCTGGCGAGCCCGCAGTGTACTAAGCCGCGGCCGGGTGGGCCCAAGCCCACAGCAACGCGGCGACCTCATCGATACCAGTGCGTTTGGTTGCCGAAAAGAGGCGCACTTCGCCGCCGCCGGCTTGCAGACGGGCAATGGACAAAGCTTTGGTGGCTTCGCTGCGCGTGAGCTTGTCGGCCTTGGTGAGAACCACCAGAAATTTCAGCCCCTCTTGCACCCGGGGGCGCAACAAATCCAGCAGAACTTCATCCAGTTCGGTCATCCCCAGGCGGGGATCGCACATCAAAACGATGCCGCGCAGGTTTTTGCGCGTGACCAGGTAATTGGCCATCACCTGCTGCCAGCGGATTTTTTCCTGGCGCGGGACTGCGGCATAACCGTAGCCGGGTAGATCGGTGAGTACCGCATCCATCACCCCCTGTTTGCCCAGAGAAAACAGGTTGATATGTTGGGTCCGCCCCGGCTTTTTGGACGCAAAAGCCAGTTGTTTTTGCTGCGTCAAGGTGTTGATGCATGTGGATTTGCCTGCGTTGGAGCGTCCTACAAAGGCAATTTCGGGAATATCCAGGTCCGGCAAAAAATGCAGCTGGGGCGCTGTGGTCAGAAAACGGGCCGTGTGCAGCCAACCCAACGCCACGTCGGCTGCAGACTTCTCTACTTGCAAGGGCACACCGGCAGCAGTGCGTTGCGCAGACGCGCGGGTTGGTGGGTGGGGTTTCATCGTTGTTCTATTTATGTGCGGTCCCCTCGCACGGCGGATGGGCAATCCGGCGAGAGTGTTGGCCCCCATTGTAGAATGCGGCGGTTTTTCTCTCCCTCATTTCTTCCTATGAAGCCGATCTCCCACCTCCTCGTATTGCTTGCCCTCGCGGTAGCTTCCGTGAGCGCCAGTGCCAATTCGCCGGAAGCCGCTGCGGCAAAACCGGATACAGCCAAAGGCGAGGCCAGTTTTGGTGCGGTCTGTGCTGCCTGCCACGGTGCAGATGGCAACTCGGGTTCCCCCGCGTACCCGAAGCTGGCGCAGCAGCACCCCGAATATCTGGTGAAGCAGTTGCAGGAGTTCAAATCGGGCAAGCGTGACAACGCCATCATGAAAGGCTTTGCCAGCGCATTGTCGGAAGACGATATGCGCAACATCGCGTACTGGCTCAGCGGCAAAAGCGCCAAGCCTGGTTTTGCGAAGAACAAAGAGTTGGTGGCCTTGGGTGAACGGATTTACCGTGGCGGCATTGCGGATCGGCAAATTGCCGCCTGTTCGGGTTGCCATGGCCCCAGCGGCGCCGGTATTCCAGCCCAGTATCCGCGCCTGCAGGGGCAACATGCCGACTACGCGGCGGCCCAGTTGACGGCCTTCCGTGGCGGTGTTCGTAATAACAGCGTGCAGATGTCCCAGGTCGCAGCCAAGCTCAATGACCGGGAAATCCAGGCCCTGGCTGACTACGTGGCCGGATTGCGATAAGCTGACTGATCCAGTTAATCTGGGCGGGCGTGTCGACAGACCGCCCGCCCTTGTTTTTGGTTGGTTCAAAAATGGGAGCAAAGATATGCGTGCTTCGGAGATCACCCCACGCCCGGTTTACGAAAACCGCCGCCGTTTGTTGCAGGGATTGGGGGCCGCAGCGCTCGGTGCCGTGGGCGCGCCCTCTGCCTGGCCCGAGCCTAGCCGGCCCGGCGTTCTGGCGCCACTCGATGCGCGCAAAAGTACGGTGCCCGGTGCGGTGTCCATGGACAAACCGACACGCTACCAGGACGCATCCTCCTACAACAATTTTTACGAATTCGGGACCGACAAGGCCGATCCGGCGCGCAATGCGCACACACTGAAAACCGTGCCCTGGACAGTCGAGTTGAGCGGGCTGGTGAAAAAGCCGGCGACTTTTGGCTTGGACGATTTGCTCAAACTCAGTCCGCTGGAGGAGCGCATCTACCGGCTGCGTTGCGTTGAGGGCTGGTCCATGGTGATCCCCTGGGTCGGTTACTCGCTGGCAGAGCTGATCAAGCGCGTGGAGCCCTTAGGCAGCGCCAAGTATGTCGAGTTTGTCACCCTGGCCGACCCCAAAACGATGCCGTTTGTGGGAAGCCGCACGCTGGATTGGCCTTATGCCGAAGGCCTGCGGCTGGACGAAGCCCGCCACCCCTTGACTTTGTTGGCCTTCGGTATGTACGGCGAGATCTTGCCCAACCAGAACGGCGCGCCGGTGCGTCTGGTGGTGCCTTGGAAATATGGTTTCAAAAGTGCCAAGAGCATTGTGAAACTCCGGTTCACCGAAAACCAGCCCGGTACGGCGTGGAACAAAGCTGCGGCCAATGAATACGGCTTCTATTCCAACGTGAACCCCAAAGTCGATCACCCGCGCTGGAGCCAGGCGACCGAGCGGCGCATCGGTGAAGACGGCCTCTTTGACAAACGCCGCAAGACGCTGATGTTCAACGGCTATGAAGCCGAAGTGGGGCAACTCTACGCGGGCATGGATTTGCAGAAGTTCTATTGATCCGGCTTTGGCAACATGTCAGCCTTGGCGCTACGCATGTCCACGAACCGCTGGCTTAACGCGCGGGCAACCAAACCGCTGCTTTTCGTGGTCGCGTTACTGCCCGTCGGTTGGTTGCTGTTGGGCGCGATGACAGGGCACCTGGGTGCCAATCCGGCCGAAGCCCTGGTGCGATCCAGTGGCGATTGGACCTTGCGGTTTTTGTGTATGGCACTCGCAGTAACGCCTTTGCGCGTCAGCCTAGGCCTGACGCCATTGGCCCGCTTGCGGCGCATGCTGGGCTTGTTTGTCTTTTTTTATGCGCTTCTGCATTTTCTGGCTTACAGCTGGTTGGACAAGGGTTTCGAGTTCGCCGAGATCACGGTGGACATCACCAAGCGCCCGTTCATTCTGGTCGGTTTTGTTTCCCTGCTGCTTTTGAGCATGCTGGCTGCGACATCCTGGAACGGTGCCGTGCGGCGCTTGGGTGCGCTATGGTGGCAGCGGCTGCACCGGGCGGTGTACTGGGTTGCAGGTTTGGCGCTGCTGCACTTTTTTTGGATGCGGGCCGCCAAGAACAATGTCACCGAAGTCGCGGTATATGCCGCAATTCTGGGTGCTTTGTTGGGATGGCGGGTGTTGCGCCGCTGGCGCAGCCGGCAACCTGCGCAGGGGCGGATTTCTTAGCGCAGCTGTTCGCCTGCGAAAAGCGAGGTCACGCTCTCACGGGGTCGCAGCACGTGCACGGCGTCGCCGTCAACCAGCAGCTCGGCGGCGCGCGGGCGGGAGTTGTAGTTGCTGGACATACTGACACAGTAGGCGCCGGCTGATAAAACGGCCAGGTACTCGCCCGCCTGTGCGGTGATCTCCCGGTCGCGTCCGATCCAGTCGCCGCTTTCGCACACAGGGCCGACCACGTCACACAGCATCGCGCTGCGATTCGGGTGCGCGTTCAGCGGCACGATACGGTGAAAGGCCTGGTACATGGCAGGGCGCGGCAGGTCATTCATGGCGGCATCCACAATGCAGAAGTTTTTTTGCTCGCCCGGTTTGAGGTAGAGCACCTCGGTCACGCACACCCCGGCATTACCGACCAGGGATCGTCCGGGTTCGATCATCAACTTGCGCTGCCCGAAGCCGCGTGCGTCCAGCTTGGCCAGCAACTGTGCCCACAAGGCATCGGCTGGCGGCGGTGTGTCGCCGTTGTAGTCGATGCCCAACCCGCCGCCCAGGTCGATGTGCTCAAGGTGAATGCCGGCTGCTTCGATTGCAGTGACCAGATCCAGCATCCGGTCCATTGCATCCAGATAGGGGGCGCTATCCGTGATTTGCGAGCCGATATGACAATCGATGCCCACAATGCGAAGGCCCGGCATTTGCGCGGCGCGCTGGTACGTGGCCAGCGTGCGCTCATGGGCTACGCCGAATTTGTTGCCCTTGAGGCCGGTGGAAATATAGGGGTGGGTTTTCGGATCTACGTTAGGGTTGACCCGGATGCTGATAGGTGCCTTGCAGCCGCGCTCCACCGCAACGTCGTTCAAGACCGCGAGTTCGGCCTCGCTTTCCACATTGAAGCAAGCTATTCCGGCCTCCAGCGCCTGATGCATTTCTGCGCGGGTTTTGCCAACGCCGGAAAAAATGACCTTACCTGCATCGCCGCCAGCGGCGATGACGCGCGCCAGTTCGCCACCTGAGACGATGTCAAAGCCGCAGCCCGCTTGGGCAAAAACCTGCAGCACGCCGAGGGTGGAGTTGGCCTTCATGGCATAGCAAATCTGGGCGTGGCGACCGGCAAAGCCACGCTGGTAGGCCGCCAACGCAGACAGCATGGCCGCTTTGGAATAAACGAACAGCGGTGTTCCGTGCGTACGCGCCACCGTTTCTAGCGCAACACCCTCCACGTGCAGCTTTGCGCCGCTGTAATGAACAAAGGGGTGTCCTGAAAGTGTGGATGTATTCATGCGGCGCCCCGTATCGCGACAGGTGAGATACCGTCAGCCAGGCGCAGGGGGATTGAGCGGCTGGCAAAGGGCTTGTCCTTGGGTAGATACAGTGGGCCACTCTGGCCGCAGCCGCTAAGATGGGCTGTGCCTGTGCTCAAAACGCTGGCACACAATACGGTTTTCAAGAACTTCATCATCACCAAATTGTAATGAGCCCATCGCAGTCGGATTCCGAATTCATGAACGGGGCTGAAGCCTTGCTACGCGCCGTGGAATTAGCCTGCGACCGCATCAATGATGGGGCTGCGGCAGACATCGACAACCAGCGTGTGGGCGGCATGGTCACGCTGGTCTTTGAGAACCGCAGCCAGATTGTGGTGAACCTGCAAAAGCCATTGCACGAGGTGTGGTTGGCCGCGCGTTCGGGTGGGTACCACTTCCGCTGGGTGGATGGCCATTGGCAGGACACCAAGGGCCAAGGCGAGTTTTTCGCCATCCTTGCGCGGGATGCCAGTGCCCAGTCCGGTGCAACGCTGGCGTTTCGCTAAGCCCGCGCCTGAGAGCTTCAGGATGCCTCAGTTGCGGAATAAGTCGAAAATAGATTTTTTTTCTTCGGGGCTGACAGCCGGCTGCGCCGCTGCGCTATCAGCCGGCGCAGGTGTCGCGGCTTTGGTGTCGCGTTCGGACTTGCTGCCGGTGCTGGCTACGCTGTTGACACCCGCACCCTTGGTGAACTCTTCGTAGTACCACTCGTTACCCAAATGCAAAAGGCCTTCGGGGGCATCAGGCTCCATCACCGGTACGTTGCGCAGGGCGGTGGCCATGTAACTAATCCAAATCGGTAGTGCCAGTCCGCCGCCGGTTTCCCGGTCACCGAGTTTGCGGGGGGTGTCGTAACCAATCCAGGTGATGGCGGTGGTGGTGGCTTGGTAGCCGGCAAACCAGGCATCCATGGCGTCATTGGTGGTACCGGTCTTACCGTAGATGTCTGGACGCTTCAGTGTGGCCTGGGCCCGTGCCGCAGTGCCGGCCCGGGTCACCTCCTGCAGCAGGCTGGTCATCAAGAACGCGTTGCGCGCGTCAATGGCGCGGTTTTCTTCGCTCAGCGGAGCTGCGGGGGTATCCACCAGTACACGGCCGCGTTGTTCGGAGACGCGGCTGATCAGCCACGGGTTGATCCGGTAGCCCCCGTTGGCGAACACCGAGTAGGCCGCGCCCATTTGCATGGGCGTCACGGAGCCGGCACCCAAGGCCATGGTCAGGTAGGGCGGGTGCTTATCGGCATCAAAACCAAAGCGGGTGATCCAGTCCTGCGCATAGCGCGCGCCAATAGAGTTCAGGATCTGGATGGAAATCATGTTTTTTGATTTGGCCAATCCCCGGCGCATCGTCATCGGACCATCAAATGTGCCGTCGTAGTTCTTGGGCTCCCAGGGCTGCCCGCCGGTGGTGCCGGCGTCGAAGAACAGGGGGGCGTCATTGATGACGGTCGACGGCGTAAAGCCTTTTTCGAGTGAGGCGGAATAAATAAAGGGCTTGAAACTGGAGCCCGGTTGCCGCCAGGCCTGGGTGACATGGTTGAACTTGTTTTTGGCGAAGTCAAATCCACCCACCAGCGCCTTGATCGCGCCGTCACGCGGGTCCAGCGACAGAAAAGCGCCTTCAACCTCTGGAAGCTGGGTGGCCTCCCAGCTCCCTTTGTCGGTTTTTGCCACGCGGATCACGGCGCCAGGGCGGATTTTGATATTCGGTGCTGCTTTGTCCGACAGTCCGGAGAGCACAGGCTTGAGTCCCTCACCCACAATCTCCAAGGTCTCCCCGCCTTGCCGCTGAACCACCATCTTTTTCGGTCCCGCTTCGAGGACAACCGCTGACAGGACATCGCCGTTGTCGGGGTGTTCGTCCAATACTTCGAAAATGGCGTCCTCGCGCTCCTGGGCGTCATCCGGCAAGGTGATGAATTTCTCCGGTCCCCGGTATAATTGGCGGCGCTCAAAATCCATGATGCCGCGGCGCAGGGCGCGGTACGCGGCATCCTGGTCTGTGCTGCGCAAGGTGGTTCGAACGTCCAAGCCGCGCGTGTAGGTTTCCTCGCCGTACTGCGCGAACATCAATTGACGCACCATCTCGGTCACGTATTCCGCATGTACTTTCTGCCGCGATGCCAAAGTTTTGATGTGCAAGACCTCTGCCTTGGCGGCTTCGGCCTGAGCGGCGCTGATAAAACCGTTTTCCAGCATACGTTCAATGATGTATTGCTGACGGACCCGCGCCCGCTTCGGGTTGGCGATGGGGTTGTAGGCCGAGGGTGCTTTGGGGAGGCCAGCCAACATGGCAGCCTCCGCCACGGAAATGTCTTTCAGCGGTTTGCCAAAATAGGTTTCGGACGCCGCCGCAAAGCCGTAGGCCCGGTTCCCCAGGTAAATCTGGTTCATGTAGATTTCCAGAATCTGATCCTTGCTGAGGTTGTTTTCCAGCTTGAAGGTCAGCAGGATTTCGTAAATCTTCCGCGTAAAGGTTTTTTCCGTGGATAAGTAGGCGTTGCGCGCGACTTGCATGGTGATGGTGGAGGCGCCCTGGCTCTTGGCTTTGCCGACGTTGGCCAGTCCGGCGCGCACCACGCCCAGGTAATCCACACCATTGTGTTGAAAAAAGCGCGCATCTTCGATGGCCAGAATCGCGTCTTTCATCACCTGGGGAATTTCCGCAATCGGGGTGAAGGTCCGGTGTTCCTCGCCGAACTCACCCAGCAGGTCGCCCTCAATGGAGAACACCCGCAGCGGCAGTTTGGGCCGATACGAGGCCAGATCCGACACTTCGGGCAGGTTCGGGTAGGCAATCGACATCACCAGTGCCACCAGGCACATCACCCCGATAGCGGCAGCGACGGAG
>CANFTU010000072.1 GCA_947450005.1 Comamonadaceae bacterium
CGTAGTACCAGGCGTAGTCGCCCAGCGCTATCTGATGGGCGAAACCCCATTCACTGCGGGTGCCGGCGCGCGCAGCATATTCCCACTCCGCTTCAGACGGTAAGCGGTAATTTTTCTGCGTTTTCGCATTGAGCTTTTGGATGAACGCTTGCACGTCATACCAGCTGACGTTTTCCACCGGCAGGTTGCGTCCTTTGCGATAGCTCGGGTTATCGCCCATCACGGCGGTCCACTGCTCCTGGGTCACTTCATGCTTCCCCATGGCGAAAGCGGGAACCTCAACCCGGTGTTGGGGCATTTCATTGGCCTGGCCGCCGGGCGCTGCTGCGGTACCCGGGGGTGAGCCCATCCAAAAACTACCAGCCGGTATCACCACGAGCTCCGGGCATTCCGGGCAATCTCTGGTGATCGTGCCCGGTGCCATGGGGGCCTGACTCCGTCTCTCAAAGGCCTCGGGTATCGCGCTTTTGGCCGCAGGCACTTGCGCAAAGCCGGGCTGAATCAGCAGCAGCCAAACTACGCCGCTCCAACAACCTCGCTGTAGAAAGTTCATAGAGAAGCCCACACCTCAGGGCGCGGGATAGCGCTCATCCCGGCTCAAATCATCGATGCGGAATGCATCGAGCGCCGCGGCAGCGGCCACAGGCGCTGCCTTCTGCAAAGATGGCGCAGGATGCACGATAGGTACCACCGGCGAGGCGTTGGTTGCGACCTGGGCCTCGCCCGCAATTCGCGTAAAAAGCTTGGGATCGACAGCCTTGGCGCTTTGCAGCCGGCCCTTTTGAAAAATGCCCATGCGCTCAATCGATTTGTCCGGCGCGTACTGAATGAAGCGGCCATGTGGCTCGCCCTCTTTCCACTGCCCCATCCACACGCGGCCGTCGGACCAGGTATAGACACCCTCGCCGCTTCGGCGGTTATTTTTCCACTCACCCACGTAGGTATCGCCGTTGGCATCTTTATAGACAGCCATGCCGGTCTTCTGGTTGTCTTTCCACGTGCCTTCATACGTGCTGCCGTCGTACCAGGTGTAGCTGCCGTAGCAATTTCGGAAATAACCATACTCCGGGCACGGTGGAACCCCGAACGCGCGCGTGGTAAGCGGCGCCGGCTCCTGCGCCGCTGCGACGCCGCCAAGCCACAGCGAAACCATCCAAAATAAGAGCGCCCGGATATGCATAAGTCCCATCGTACCGAAAAGCCGTATTCTTGTGAGACCCGTCCTCCTGAGGCACATGTATGCAGCCCTTCCTGACCCGCCTTGCCACCTTAGTCCTGCTGCCTCTAGCGGCCCACGCCTTTCAACCAGCCGGTAAGTTCCAAACCGAAGAGCAGGCCAAAAAACACTGCCCGACCGATGTGGTCGTGTGGGTCAATCTGGCAACGCGCCTTTATTACCCGAAAGGACACCTCTGGTACGCCACCAGCAAAGGCGGGGTTTTTGAGTGCCGCAAAGAGGCGGAACAAGAGGGCAACAGCCCAGGATAAACCGCGCAGCCGGGGGCGCACCTCAGCGCGCGCAAACCATGCGCAGCTTGTCTGCTGAAACGCTTTTGGGCGCCACCGCAATCCAGCCTTGCGGATCTTCGCCCCCCACAAACAAAGTCTTGCCAGTGGCCATCGGTTCTGCATGCACGGTCAGATTCAAAGTGCGGGCGCGCTGGCTCTGGCAGTCATACAGCACCCGTGCGCGCAGGGACATCTCGCCTTCTTTGCCGCGCTGCTTGAGATCGGTGAGCTCCCAAAACCGGCGGTTGCTGCCGTCTTTCTCCACGCTGCCCAGATCCACAAAAAAATTCGCCTCCGGGGATTCACCGGCCTTCACCCAGTCAGCCTGCACCGCCGCCGACGCCAGCACCAGCGCACCGCTCAGGATCCAGCGCACCGCGATCATTGACCGCAGGCAGCCCGCAGACGTGTATCGAACAAGGTACCCGACTCCACATCCTCCCAGCCATCGGGGTCTTCGCCCAAGCGGTTCTGCTCTTTACCGGCACCCAGGCGATCCGCAAAAGCAATCATCTCCAAGCCGCGACTGCGCTTTCCCTTGCAGTCGTATTCCATCTTGAAGCGCAAGGACCGCACGCCATCGACATCCGGCTCCGGCATATCCAACATCTCCCAGGCCTGGCGCGTATCACCCGTCCCGGTGACCATCTGCAGGTCGATGTAAAAAGTCGCTCCGTTCTGTTCGCCAAGAACCGACCATTCGGCATGGGCACATTGGGCGGCTATCAGCAGGGCGAGGGCGGCAAATTTCTTCATGGCGGCGCAGAGTTGGTTGAACGATGGGCCGCAGTTTAAGGCTGCTGCGCGCTGGCCGGTTGCTGCGCGGGGCCATTCCCGCCATCGGCCCTTTTCACCCCGTGCGGCTCCATGGCCAGCCACTCAATAAACCGCTCGGGGAAGGCCTGCGCGTAACGCACTTTGTAAAACGCCACCTCCTCGGTACGGCCCAACAACTGCGCGCTCTCCAACAAGCGCTCAATCACCCGCGGCTCCGCCGAATAATGCAACAGCTGCTGCGCCAAAGCGTACTGGTCCTGCGGGCGGCCGTGCTGCACCGGCAGCGCCAGGCGCGAAAAAGCCACTTCATTGACGAATAGAAAAATGTCGTGGTACTGCAACTCTTCAAAAGGATCAAAAACCCCCGCGCGCGCTGCCTCAAAGGAGTAAAGCCGTGACACGCGTGCATAACTTTGCGACACGACCAAACACAACACAGCGAGCGCCAACCCCAGCACAGCCCCGGCGGCTCGGGCCCGTGTGCCGTGCAACACAGGGCGGTCCGATTGACCTTGGTACAGCTGCAGCAGCGCCAACAGCATGGCGATCTGAAACGGTCCGTACCACAAGGGGTACTCCAGCATACTGTGCAAGCCCACTACGGCCAACACCGCCCACGCCAAACGTTCGCTGGGCTGCGCCGCCCGCCACGGGCGGCCACGCCACACCAGCGTCAGCACGATGGCCACCAGCATCAGCGCAACGGGTATGCCAAAACTCACGGCCAGGTGCAATGGGAGGTTATGCGCGTTGTCCAGCAGGTCACAAAAGCGCGGGCCGGTGGTAACGGTCATGAATTGCGCATAGCCCAACTCACCCCAGCCCCAGCCCATCCAAGGCTTTTGCATCACCACCTGCCAGACGTTGGCCCACAGCGTGGCGCGGCTGGCGCATACCGCACTGCCCTCCCACAGCCGCGCCAGTGGTGGCGATCCGCCCGCCGCCACTAAGCCCTGCAGCAAGCCCGAAGCCACCGCCAGATACGTCAGCGTTGCAGCCGCCAGCACCGGCCAAACCCGTGCGGGCAGCGGCGCTGTGATGCGCCAGACCAGCGCCAGAAGCCACAGCGTCACCAACTCCAACAGGCCGGTGCGCGAACCCGTCAGGCCCCACGCCATGCCAATCAAGCCAGCTGCCAGCAAGCCTAAGGCGCGCATCACGATGGGGCCACGCCCGGTAACGGGGTTCGCACCCTGCCCCCACGCCAAAGCCGCCAGCCCGATAGCGCAGAGCGTTGCAAACTGGTTGCGCTGGCGCAGGTTGGCATAAACCGTTCCAGGCCCCACCTGGTTCACCCACGGTTCAAAGTCAGCCGCCAGATCCAGGTACTGCATGAAACCCATCACCGCGCTCAACACCGCCGCCATCACCCAAGCCCACACGGCAGCGCGCCACAGCACCGCGCTGCTGACCCGCGCCACCGCCACCAGACCCAACGCCAGCGCGGCGCTGCTCCAGCTCACCAAGAGCGGCTGAAGATTCGGTGAAGGCCCCAGGGCGAAAGGATTGAGCCAGGGCAAGGCCAAAACCACCGCCAGCGCGAGGGCAAACGCCACGCCAGCGGGCGGGGGAGAAAGGGAGGATTCGTAGGAGGGGTTCACCGCGCTTGATTATCCAGGCGGGGTAGGCAGCCGCGCGCGGCGCTCAAAATGAATCGAACGGCAGAAAAGCCACCGGCTGCGCGGTGGTGGCATCCAGCAGTGCGGCGCCAAAGCCCGCGCGGCTGGCAAGCGGCAGGTACACCGTGTTGTCAACGGTGCGATGGCCATCAGCCAGCGCCTGTTCCAAGGGGGCGGCAAAGGCCGGCTGCGCGGCCATCAGCGCGGCTACCGGTTTGGCGGCTTTCAGAATTTCGGGTTTCGCCTTGCCGTAGTCCATCCACAGATCCGGATGGGCAGACATCTGCACGCCGCCCAGCGCCGCAAAGATCGCCGACGTTTGCTCGCTGTTGTCCTTGAAGGGGCGCAAGGCCAACAGCGTGGGGCCGGTGAGCGGCAAGGCGTCCATGCCGGGCGGCACCCGGTTCATGAATTCCTCCGGAATCTCGTTGGCGTGCAGCACGCGGATGCGGTCGTACTCAAACACCCCATGCACCGGCCGCCCGGCAAACACCGTCCACATGCCGTAGCCCAGCGCGCCGAACTGCACCAGCACCACTAGCCCCAAGTCGCGCACCAGCTCGGCGCGCGGCTTGCGGGTGTTGAACACCACCAGCGTCACCAAAGGCCCCAGCACCACGTCCACACCCAGCATCAGCACAACCAAATCCGACACGCCCGACATAGAGCCCAAGGGTGCGGGGTACCAGAGGAGGTAGACCAGGGCTGCGCAGATGGCGGCAAGGACGGCGCTGAAGAGAAAGTGGGCTGCGCTGGCGCGGACTCGCCGGCCTAGCCGGGCCAGTTTGAAGAATTTTTCTGGCATCGCGGCCTCCAAATTGCAAAAATAGTTGTGAATTATGTATGCTCTCCCCTGTTTCTGTATCGTGAATTTCTTGCATTCAATTCAATATGGCTTATTACGACAACGTGAATCCGACGTTATTTAAATTAGTAAATACTGACGCAAAAAGTATTATTGAATTCGGGTGTGGCGCGGGTGCTATGGCCCGCGCAATCAAAGAAAAATCTCCAGATATTCATTACGTGGGCGTAGAGCTCATAGCTGAAGAGCTCGTTAAAGCAAGGGACGTTTTGAGTATTTCCCTGCGCAGGAACCTCGACAACCTCGCCGCCTGGGATGACGATGCAGAGTTAAGTGCCGCCATGCCTTTGGCTCACTTTGATCACGTCATTTTTGGTGACGTACTGGAGCATCTTTATGACCCCGCCAGAGCATTGGGCGAAGCAGCCCGCCGCTTGAAACCGGGAGGCAGCGCTTTGGTGTGCATACCTAATGTGCAGCACTGGTCGGTGTTTCAAAACCTCATCACAGGCAGTTGGCCGCGCGAAGAAATGGGACTTTTTGACAAAACCCATATTCGGTGGTTTGCCTTGGGCGACATGGTCGCATTGCTGCAAAGCGCTGGCTTAGTCGTGGAAACCATCATGGGGCGAGATTTCCCGAGTGACCAAGGTCTCTCCATCATGGAGGACCTTGAGCCCTTGGCCCGCAATTTAGGCATTGATCCCGATGAATTGATCCGCCGAGGACAGGTGCTGCAATTTGTCTTGGAAGGCAGGAAACCCGAATAGCGATGCAACACCCACTCATTTACCTGCGCAACCTTCAACAGCGCGTATTCCAACGTACCCTGCTTGGGCAGTTGCTTATGACCAAACGCCCGCTGGCGGCCGAGCGGCGCATCCATCTGGTGGCGGCTACGCGCTTGAGCAAGGCCGATTTTTGGACGCAATCCGCGTTGGGCCAATGTTTGAAAACACCCACCGCGCGGTCGGACGTAGTGGTGCATATCCATTACGCCAACCGGCAAGGCTTGCCCACTATTTACAACCAGCACATTCAAAACTGCAAGGCCTCGGACATCTTGCTGTTCGTTCACGATGACGTGACGTTGGACGATGACAACTGGCCCGAGTTGGTGCGGACGGGGTTAGGGCAATTTGACGTAATCGGTGTGGCGGGCAATGTGCGGCTACAGGAAAACCAGCCCGCCTGGCCGTTCAAGCCTACGCGAACGGAGCAGCTTACGTTCGTGTGGGACCACGGCTTTCTTTCCGGAGCGGTTTTCCACCTCATGAACAAGCAGCGAGTGAAGCAGCTTTACGGCCACATGCCCATGCCATGTCAGGTGCTGGACGGGGTATTTATGGCGGTAGATTGCGCGTACCTCAAGCGGGCGCGGGTGCGGTTTGATGAACAGTTTGCATTCCATTTTTACGACATGGATTTTTGCCGCAGCGCTGGCAACGCCGGTTTGAGTATGGGCACTTGGCCCCTCGCGCTCACGCACTTGAGTGCAGGCGCTTTCGGGTCGACAGAGTGGCGGCGCTGCTGGGCGCTGTACCAAGAAAAATGGAACCCCCGGGCCCCAGCGGGCGCGCTGGGAACCTAATCACACACTAAAAAACCGGTTCAACGCCGCCACACCTGCGGCGGCATCGGGCACCGGCGCGCTGATGCTCTCGTAATTGCGAGTCGTCAGCGCCAGCGGATGTAACTCCAGGCGCGCGAGCAATTGTTTTTGCCCTTGGGTAATCCCAAAGTGCACCGGGTCACCGGCGCTAGGAACCAGCAGCCCGAGGTTGCGGTGTATGAGCAGGCGCCTGCCGGCGGCGTGTAGGCGGTTGGTCCAGTCTTCTTCGGCCAGCGACAGGGTGTCGTACAGCTCTTCGTCCAGTTCAATGCCGCGCACAGCCGCGGGTTTGCAGGCCAAAAATTTACCATCCAGCACCACCGCGCCGCTAACCAGCGGGCCATCGAAGTCACCGGCCAGATGCAGGTCCACCACGCCCTCTCGCACAGGCGATGGGCGCAGCAGACCCCAGGCCTTATGGGCGGGCAGGTCCAACGTCCAGTCTTTTTGCACCCAGCGCAGCGCGCCGCCGCAGCCCACCACGTCGGCGGATTGCAAGGCGTGCGCCAGCTCGATGAACAGGGCGGGCTGGTAGAGCCGTAAGTGCGGCTGAATGAAGATCAGCATGTCGTGGCTGCTCTCGGCCAGCGCCTCGTTATAAGCAGCAATACGGTCGCGCGGTTCGCAGCGCCGGTATTCCATATGCCACCCGGTGGGGTGCGCGCATCGGCTGCGCGCCTGTTGCTCCAGGGCCTGCAACTCGCCCTCATCTTGGCAGGGCACCACAACCAGCACACGCACGACGGGCACACCCGCGTTGGCGGGGGCTGGCCCGGGTATGGCCTGCGCAGCAGGGCTGGCGCAGGCCACCTGCCGCGCAGCCGCCAGCAGTCGAGCGTGGCGGGTGTGCGCGGGGGTGAGCGAGCCTTGCGCACGCAGGACGGTTAGTGCGCCCAAGGCCGTGTGAGCGGGCCCCAGGGTGCCGAAGTTCAGTGCGATGGTCGCCAGCAGCAGATGCGCATCAGCCGCAGCGGCGGGCTCCAGACCGTGCAGATGCTCCACAAGATGACTGCGCGCTGGCTCCAGCTCTCCCATGCGCGCCATTTGGCGGGCGCGCAAAACATGGACTGCGCCGCAAGCCGGGTAATGGCGCAGGCACAGGTCGAGGATACGGCGCGAGCCCTCCACATGCCCGTGGTACCAGACCAGCTCAGCGCGCTGCAGCAAAAGCGCTTGCGGCAGCGGGGCCACCGTGGAGCGATTCACCAGCGTACCAGCCTGCGCCTGTTGCAACAGGGCCTGGGCCGCAGCCTCGAATTCAGAAGCAAACCTCTTGCCATTACCCATGCTGCTGCTCCGAAACCGGGCGCGCGCTTCGCGGCGAAAGCTCGCTAACAAAGCGGGGTCGCGCGCCAACTCCAGCGCACGGGCTACGTACTGTTCGTAGCTGTCGACCGCCAAGGTGTCGTAACCTAGGTTGCAGACAATGGAACGGCCGACGCGGCTGATCAGCGACTGGCCTGACAAGGTTAACAAGGGCACGCCCGAATACGCGGAGTAGCACGAAGTAGTGCCGCCGTTGAAAGGGTAGGTGTCCAAAATGAGATCAATCTCCTGGTAGCGGGTCCAGAAGTCTTTGGTAGGCTGGGCGGGGCTCAAGGTAATTTGCGCGCGGGCGATCTGCGCTGCGTCGAGACGCGCTTCAAATGCGCGGGCGATGGCGGGGTCGGCAAAGCTGCTGGACTGGATAAGCAAGCGCGCCGTTGGCAGGGCGCGCAAGATCTGCGACCAGCAGCCCACGATCTGCGGGGTGACTTTTGCCAAGTTCCCCATGCAGGCAAAGGTGATGTAGCCGTTTTTATCCAAAGGCGGCGGGCCCACATCGGGCACCTCCGCCATGGGGTCAAAACACCACAGGGCGTTAGGGAACACCAGCGGGTTTTCTGCGTAATAGGCAGATGCCTGCGGCGTATGGATATGCGGGTCCATGAACTTGCCGTCCACGCTGCGCAAGCCCGTAGTGGGTGGGTAGGCCAGGCCGGTGAGCTGCACAGAAGCCAAGCGGCGCGTCAGCATAGGCAAGCGGTTGCCGGCTGTGTGGCCGCTCAGCTCCACCAACACATCCAACTGGTGCGACAACATAAAGTCTTCCAACTCCGCATCGCTGAGCAAGGCAACGTCAAAGAAGTAGTCAGCGGCGGCTTTGAAGGCCTCGGTTTGTGCGTCGTAGGGGAGCTCGGCGTCGTTCTGGCTGTAGATGACTATTTCAAAGCGGGTCTTGTCGTGGTTTTCAATCAAGGGGCGAGAAAAATAGCGCACCGAGTGTTCGCGAAAATCCGCGCCCCAGTAGGCCAGTCGTATCTTGCTAGTTGGGGTTTTGGCGGGTGGCTGCGGCAAGTTGCGCAGCGCTATTCGCGCAGCAGAAGGCAGTGGGAGCGTTTCGTGTGGGACCGGGCTGGAAATTGAGGGCAGCGTGTCGGCCCAAAACTGGTGCTCTTGCGCCAGCTGGGCTTCGTCGATCTCGGCGTAGGCCAGAGGAAACAAATAGCTTTGGCCCGCATGGGGATCGTCAAATGCGGACAACCAGCTATTGAGCTGAAAGTCTTTGGCGCGCTGGGCGTCGCCCCGGCCCATCGCCAAAGAGCCCAAGACTCGGTCTGCCAAAGCAGAAAAGCCGGACTCGTCTTTGATCAAACCTAGCAAGGGCAGCGCCTCTTGGCTGCGGCGCGCATACACCAAGGCTTGCGCCAGTTCGTAAACGATGGTGGGGTTACGGTCGTCCAGGCGGTGCGCCTCTTGCAGCAGCTCCAGCTGCGCGTCTTTGCGCGATAGCCGCTTTTGGCAAAACGCCAGGCTTAGCAAAAGGTTGAGGTTGGTGGGCTGTTTTCGCGTGAGGCGCAGCAGGAGCTGGCTGGCGCCCTGGTAATCTGCCTGCTCCATCAAGGCCTGCACTTTGGCGGTGCGCCCGCCCACGGTCCATATGAATGCCCACGCTTGCCCGTATGCCGCCTGCATGCTGCCCCGAAACGGGCTGCGCACCTTCCACTTATTGGGCCGGGCCACGGTTTGGCGCGCTGGTCTTGGGAACTGGCTTGGCGCTTATGGCCACCAGCAGCCCTTCGGTGGCCATGACCACAAAGTCTTTCGGATAGGCCTGCTCTTTGAGCGCCCACTGAAAGGCGTTGGCAAACAGACTGCGGCGCAAAAAGCCCATGCGCTGTGCGGCTTGGTAGGCGCTGGCCTGCAGAAACGTTTTTTCTAAAACGCGGGTGATTTTGTTCACCGACAGTGCCTGCCGGTTCTC
>CANFTU010000073.1 GCA_947450005.1 Comamonadaceae bacterium
GAGAAGTGGCTAACAATCGCTGGCATGGCGCACCACATTGCAGTTTTAGTTAACACCCCCGCCCACGCGGGGATCGGTCCGCTGTTGACCTACACGTCCGCAGAGCCGCTGCCGCCGGGCAGCTTGGTCCGCGTTCCCTTGGGTAGCCGCGAGACACTGGGCGTTGTGTGGACCCCGCCGGTCACCGAGGTCCCTGGACACACCGACCCGCTGGTGCCGGGCACACCGGTGATGCGGCCGATTGCCGGCCGCCTGGAAGGCGTGGCGCCCTTGCAGCCGGCCTGGTGCCAGTTGGTGGCTTTTGCGGCGCAGTACTACCAGCGATCTATGGGCGAGGTGGCGCTTGCTGCATTGCCGCCGCAATTGCGTGACTTGAGTGCCCAGCAAATGGCGCGCCGTCTGGGGGCGAATGCCAAGCCCGCTGGGGCTGCTGCGATTGCGTCCGAGCCGCCGGCCGAGACGCTGATCCCGGCGACGCCCGAACAAAGTGCCGCGCTGGCCAGGATTCAGGCCGGTAGCGGGCCGTTTTTGCTGTTTGGTGCTACCGGCAGCGGCAAAACCGAGGTGTATTTGCAGGCCGCCATGCGGGTGCTGTCCGAGCAGGCCGACGCGCAGGTGCTGGTTATGGTGCCGGAGATCAATTTGACGCCGCAACTGGAGGCGCGATTCCGCGCGCGGTTTGAGCCGCAGTACGGTGCATCCAGCGTGGTCAGCCTGCACAGCGGCATGAGCAATCCGCAGCGCCTGCGCAGCTGGTTGGCCGCGCACCAGGGGCCGGCGCGCATCGTTTTGGGAACCCGGATGGCGGTGTTCGCCTCCATGCCACGCCTGCGGCTGATCGTGGTGGATGAAGAACACGACCCCAGCTACAAGAGCAGCGAAGGCGCCCGCTATTCCGCGCGGGACCTGGCGCTTTACCGCGGGCGCCTGGAAGGCGCCAAGGTGATACTGGGTTCTGCCACGCCTTCACTGGAGAGCTGGCACCACAGCCGCGATGCAGCGCAGGGCGGGCGCTACGAGCGGTTACTCATGCCCAGCCGGGTCGGGCAGGGTGCGATGGCGCTGCCACTGCTGCGACGGGTCGATATGACGCACCAGCCCACCGGTGCGGTCTTTTCGCCGCCTCTGCTGGAGGCGATGCGCCAACGGATCGGACGCGGTGAGCAGTGCCTGGTGTTTATCAACCGGCGCGGCTATGCGCCGGTCTTGCGTTGCGATGCCTGCGGCTGGAAGAGTGCCTGCAGCCATTGCAGTGCCTTTCGCGTGTTTCACAAAATCGACCGCACGCTGCGCTGCCACCATTGCGGCTTCACCGACCGGGTGCCCAAGGCCTGTCCGGATTGCGGCAATCTCGATATCGGCACCCAGGGCCGCGGCACCGAGCAGGTGGAAGAACACATCGCAGAACTGCTCGCGGACCTGCGCCGCCCCGGTTCCCAGAGTCCGCAGTTCCCTGACGGTGAACCGGTGCGTGTGGCGCGGATTGACGCCGACAGCACCCGCCTGAAAGGCGCACTGCAAGCCCAAATGGCCGCTGTGCACGGGGGCGAGGTGGATGTTTTGGTGGGCACCCAGATGATTGCCAAAGGCCACGATTTCCGTCGGGTCACGCTGGTAGCCGCCATCAATCCCGACGGGGCTTTGTATTCCGTCGATTACCGCGCGCCGGAGCGCCTGTTCAGCCTCTTGATGCAGGCCGCCGGGCGCGCCGGCCGTGATGCCAGTTTGGGCGCGCAAAGTGAGGTGTGGATTCAGACCCACCAACCCGCACACCCGCTGTACGCCGCATTGAAGCAGTACGACTACCCCGCGTTCGCGGACAGCCAGCTGCGCGAGCGCGAGCAGGCGGGCATGCCACCGTTCAGCTTTCAGGCACTGGTGCGTGCCGAGGCGCGCACGCAAGAGGCGGCGCAGGCCTTTCTGGTCGCTGCCAGCGCCGCCGCGCGCAGCGAGATGGCGGCCTGGGACGGCTGGGGCGAGATTCTGCAAGCGGTCTTTCTGTATTCCGCCGTGCCGATGGGCATGCAGCGTGTGGCGAATGTCGAGCGGGCGCAAATGCTGGTGGAAAGCTCCAACCGTGGCGCGCTGCAAAAGTTTCTCGCGGCCTGGCAACCGATCTTGCACAACAGCCGCAAGTTGCCGGCCTGTAAGGGCCTGATACGTTGGGCGATTGACGTCGACCCGGTGCTGGTTTGAAAAGCCAGCTGCGGCGCGCGTCAGCGGCCCAGTAAGAGCGCAACCGCTGCGCTGAACGTGAAAAACGCCCCCACCGTGGACACCAAAATGATGCGCGCAATGCGGCCGTTGTTGGCCCCCAGGCGCTCGGCCAGCAGCGTCACGTTGCCCGCGCTGGGTAGTGCCGCTACCAGCACCACCACCGTGATCGCCGCCGGTTCAAGCGGCAGGCCCAGCGCCCGTCCCCCATAGGCCAGAGCCAGCAACAGCACAGGGTGCAGCAGCAACTTGGCCAGCGCGATCGGCACAAAGTCCCCCCAAGGTACGGCGTGTGCCGCGTCGTGGGAGGCCAGTAGATGGGAGCGCGCTAGCACCGCCCCGAGGGTGAACAAGGCCACCGGCGAGGCGCTGTCGGCCAGCAGCCCCAGCGTCGCTGCCAGCGGCGGCGGCAGCGCCAAACCGTTGGCCGAGGCCACCGCGCCCAGCAAAATCGACCAGGGCATGGGGTTGGATGCAACGCCGCTCAGTGCGCTTTTCGCAGCCTGCCAGGCATTGCCACTTCCGCGGTCCAAGCGCGACAAGGCGATGCACAGCGACGAGGTCAGCACGATGTCGACCACGATAGTCAGAATCGCCGGTCCAATTGAAGCCGCCCCTAGAAACGCCACCAGCAAAGGCACGCCCATAAAGCCGGTGTTGGGAAAAGCTCCCACGAGCGCGCCCATGGCCGCATCGTTCCACCCGATATGCCCGCCGCGGTGCGCATTGCGTGTGAACAGCACGATCAGTCCCACCATGCTGAGCGCGCACGCCAGGTAAACCAATGCCAGCGCCGGGTCCAGCAACACCGCAATCGGCGTGCTCGATCCGAAGCGGAACAGCATGCAGGGCAGGGCGAAAAACAGCACGAAGGTGTTGAGGCCCGGTATGGCCTCCAGCGGCAGCAAGCCCTTGCGGGTGGCCAAAAATCCGCAGAAAACCAGGGCAAAAAACGGGAAGGTGACGCTGAGAATGGCAAACATCGCCCGATTGTGATGCCACGGCCGCCCGCGTTGGGAGCGCGGGCCGCCGGTGCAGCGGCAGGCGATAAGATGCGCCCCTTCTTCCCGCCGCCCCGCGGCGCGGTCCGTCCGCATACTCCCTCGTTTTCCGTCTTCGCATGTCCTCCGCGCCCGCTATGAATACCGCCCAGCAAGAGGCGGTCAACTACATGCACGGACCGCTGCTGGTGCTAGCCGGTGCCGGCTCGGGTAAGACCCGGGTCATCACCCACAAAGTGGCGCGGCTGATCCAGGCCGGAATGCCCGCCAACCGCGTGGCCGCGATCACATTCACCAATAAGGCCGCCGCCGAAATGCGTGAGCGTGCCAAGGCTTTGATCGGGCGTGCCGCGGGCGAAGTGCTGATCTGCACTTTTCATGCTCTGGGCGTGCGCATGTTGCGCGCCAACGGCGCGGTGCTGGGCCTCAAGCCGCAGTTCAGCATTCTCGACACTGACGATGTCACCAGCATCCTGAAAGACGCCGGCGGCAGCACCGATGCCGCCACGGCACGCGCGTGGCAATGGACTATCAGCGCCTGGAAAAGTGCGGGGCTGAACGCCGAGCAGGCGCTGGCGCAGGCGGCCGACGACAGCCAGCGTATCGCCGCCGTGGTGATGGGCCGCTACGAGGAACGCCTGAGCGCGTACCAGAGCGTGGACTTTGACGATCTGATCAGCCTGCCATTGAAATTGCTGCGCGACCATCCCGAGGTGCGCGCGCAGTGGCAGGCGCAGATGGGCCATGTGCTCGTGGATGAATACCAGGACACGAACGCGACCCAGTACGCGATGCTCAAGCTGTTGGTGGGGTGTGAGCCCGACGGCAGTCTGTCACCTGGCAAGGACGCCGCACGCTTCACCGCCGTGGGTGACGATGACCAGAGTATTTACGGGTGGCGCGGCGCGACCCTGGACAACCTGCGCCTGCTGCCCCAGGATTTCCCCCAGCTCAAAGTGATCAAGCTCGAGCAAAACTACCGCAGCACCTCGGCCATCCTGCGCGCAGCCAATAACGTCATCGGCCCCAATCCCAAGCTGTATCCGAAAAATCTGTGGAGTGATCTGGGTGAAGGCGAGCCGGTGCGGGTAGTGGATGCGGATACCGAGGACCACGAAGCCGAGCGCGTGGTGGCGCGCATCCAAAGCCTGCGCGCCGATGGTGTGGCACAGCCGGGCCCGCAGTTCAAAGAGCTGCGTGACTTCGCGGTTTTGTACCGCGCCAATCACCTTTCCAAGCCGCTGGAAAAGGCCTTGCGCAAAGCCGCTATTCCTTACAAGGTGTCCGGTGGTCAGAGCTTTTTTGACCGGGCCGAAATCCGTGACCTGTGCGCCTGGTTCCGCTTGTGGGCCAACAATGACGATGACCCGGCGTTTTTGCGGGCGATCACCAGTCCCAAGCGCGGTATCGGTCACCAGACGCTGGGCAGCCTGGGTGCCTTCGCCACGCGCTACAAAGTCAGCCTGTTCGAGGCCTTGTTCGCCTCTTCACTGGGCGCTGCGCTGCCTGCGCGGGCGGTGGGCAGCTTGCACGAATTCGGGCGCTTTGTGAATGACCTGCAATTCCGTGCCAGGCATACGGAAGGCGCTGAAGCCGCCTTGGCCTTTTTGCATGAATGGCTGGCCGACATAGCCTACGAGAAACACCTCTATGACGGCGAAGAGAGTCCGCAAATCGCCGCAGCCAAGTGGGCCAACGTGATGGAATTTTGTGAATGGATGGCGCAGCGCTGCGGTGGCCAGATGGATGACGACATTCTGGTGATGCAGACCGCATCGAAAAACCTGCTGGAAGTGGCGCAGACGATCGCTTTGCTATCCACCCTGAATGAGCGGGAAAAAGACCAAAACGTGGTCACGCTGTCCACCTTGCATGCGGCCAAAGGCCTGGAGTGGCCGCACGTGATGCTGGTGGGGGTCACCGAAGGCATGCTGCCCTTCAAGATGGACGATGGCGCCGACAAGCCCGGTGGCAGCACCCGGGCGGATGAGCTGGCCAATCTGGCAACCGCAGAGCGTCTGCAAGAGGAGCGCCGCTTGATGTACGTGGGCATCACACGGGCCCAACGCACGCTGTCAGTCAGTTGGACCAAGCGCCGCAAAAAAGGGCGCGATCTGGTTGCTGCCCAGCCCAGTCGATTTATCGCCGAAATGGCCCTCGACCAGAACACCGTCAAGGAAGACCCGCGCGAAAAACTGCGCGCCCTGCGGGCGGAATTTGCTGCGCGCGCTGCGCAAAACGCTGGCTGAACGCGCGCCTGCGCAAAACGCTGGCTGAACGCGCGCCTGCGCAGCGCTGCTGCGCTAGTCCTGGCCCTGCGTGAGCGTGTCGAGCTGGAAGCGCCCGCTCTTGTCCCACAACCAGGTTTCGGTGTAGCTCACGCTACCCAGATGCACGGGTGCAGGGTAGGGCGCCGCAGCGCGCACCAACTGCTCAATTTCCAGCGCAACGCGCGGAGAGTTCTTGGGGGTGCGGGCCCAATGGATGGCGGTGACATCCCCACGCGCGTCAATGTCGATATGCACAACGCCGACTGCCAACACCATGCGGGGCAGTTTCCCGGCGAATATCCGGTCGGGAAACTTGCGGTAAATGTGGCGCGCGCCATCCATCCGGTAGGCCTGCGGGTTACGCGCTGTCGATTGCACCAGGGGTGCAGGCAGTGCAGTGGGCGCCGCAACGGGGGCCTTGGGTGGCGTCAGGGCGGCCAGTCGTTCAGACTCGGGCATTGCTGCAGCCGGCGCAGGCGCGGGCGAGGGAGACGGCACGATCGCGGGTGTGGGTGTGGGTGCGGGTGCGGGCGGCAGCGGCGCCACGAACTGTGGCAGGGGTTCAGCGGCAGGTTCCGGTACGGCGGGCGCTACAGGCTGGACAGGGGTGGCTGGCTCTGCGGCCGGTTGGGCATGCGGTACCGCAGGACTCTTCGGGGTGGCGGTGGGCGTGATTGTGGACACACGCACCGGCGCGCTGTCGGGGATGGATGCCGGTTCCTGCACTTCAGCTGGGGCAGCCGGGGTGCGGGCAACTGAATCGGCGCGGGTGGATTCGCCCGCCGCAGCGGGCTGGCCGACTGGAACCGGTGTCCGCGAGGCACAGGACGCGAGAAGCACCACGCATGCGAGACCGGCCCACCTCCAGCCCGCGACCTGCCCGTGAGGGTGCGCCAAAGCTTGGCGGTCGTACCTTGTGGCGTGTTCCAAACCAAGCTCCCGTTGGCAGGTGGATGGGCGCAATGTGCGGGTGCGCCACAGTATATTGCCGGCATGACAACAATCCCTTCCCCACGCGATGGCCTGCTGGCCTTGTTCCATGCCGCAGTGCACAGCGCGATGCCCTCGCACACCCTGGCCGCGCACCTGCCGGCGCCGCCCAAGGGGCGCACCCTGGTGCTGGGCGCAGGCAAAGCGGCCGGTGCGATGGTGCATGCGCTGGAGGCGGCCTGGCCCCTGGATGCGCCCTTATCCGGCCTGGTCGTCACCCGATACGGCCATACACCGCAGCGG
Source organism: Comamonadaceae bacterium (assembly GCA_947450005.1). Lineage (GTDB taxonomy): Bacteria > Pseudomonadota > Gammaproteobacteria > Burkholderiales > Burkholderiaceae_C > Allorhodoferax. The sequence goes on from CANFTU010000073.1 coordinate 6,719, forward strand.
CCCCCGGGTGTCGTTGCGCGGGTGGAAATTGTCGAAGCCTCGCACCCGGTTCCCGATGCTGCGGGGTTGGCCGCTGCGGCGCGCATTCTGGCGTTGACCGAAGGCTTGCAGGCAGACGATTTGGTGATTTGCCTCATGTCGGGCGGGGCATCGGCCTTGCTGACCTTGCCCGCTGACGGGCTGGACTTTGAGACCAAGCAAGGCATTAACCGCCAGCTGCTCGATTGCGGCGCGGCCATTGATGAAATGAACTGTGTGCGCAAGCACCTCTCACGCATCAAGGGCGGGCGTCTGGCCCAGGCCTGTGCACCGGCCCGTGTGCTGACGCTGGCAATTAGCGATGTGCCCGGCGATGACCCGTCGGTCATCGGGAGCGGACCCACCGTGGCGGACGCCACCACATGCGCCGACGCGTTGGCCATCCTGCGTCGCTACGGCATTGCCGTTCCGCCCGCCATCCAGGCAGCGCTGGAAGCCGGCGCGCTGGAGACGCCCAAGCCCGACGACACGGCGCTGGCGCGGGCGCAAGTAGACGTCATTGCCGCGCCTCAGCGCTCGCTCGAAGCGGCGGCCACCCTGGCGCGCAGCTATGGCTTGCAGGCTTTTGTGTTGAGCGATGCCATGGAAGGCGAATCGCGTGAGGTCGCCAAAGTCCACGCTGCGTTGGCGCGTGCGGTGGCGCTCGGACGCGGCCCGTTCCCCAAGCCCTGCGTGGTACTCAGTGGCGGTGAAACCACGGTGACCATCCGCCCACGGCAACCCGGCGCACCCAAAGGGCGCGGCGGCCGCGCCGGCGAGTTCTGCATGGGGCTGGCGCAGGCGCTGCAAGGCGTGCCCGGCGTCTGGGGGCTGGCTGCAGACACCGACGGCATTGACGGCGTGGAAGACAACGCCGGTGCCTGTGTGGGCCCCGACACTTTGGCGCGTGCGCGCGCCGCCGGCCTCACGCTCGCCGATCATCTGGAGCGCAACGACGCTTATGGGTTTTTCCACGCTCTGGGTGACTTGGTGGTGACCGGCCCCACGCACACCAATGTGAACGACTTCAGGGCCATCTGGATTGCATAAATGCTCGGGTGAGGTGTGCGGCGGATAATCGCCGGCTTTGCCGACACTTCTGGAGCTTGGTTTGACTGTTTCTCTCGCGTCACCTGACACCCTGGTTTCCGATTTCCGCCACGCCATGCGCCGTCTGGCTGCCACGGTCACCTTGGTTACCACCAGCGACGCCCAAGGCCAGCGCTACGGTATGTTGGCCACATCGGTGACATCGGTCACTATGGAGCCGCCGATGCTGCTGGTCTGCGTCAGTCGCAGCGCGCATCTGCACCCCGCCTTGATGGCGCGCAAACGCATGTGCATCAACGTATTGCGCGATGAGCAGGCCGAACTGGTGCGCGCCTTCAGCAGTTCACTGCCCTACGAAGAACGCTTTGCGGTGGCCGATTGGGACCACCATGCGGCCTTGAAGTTGCCCTACCTGCCCCACGCCCAGGCCCTGTTTTTTTGCGACATTGAGCAAGTAGTTGAAGCCGGGACCCATTCGGTGGTGATCGCGCGGGTGCTGGAGTCACGTGCCATCGACGCGGTACGGCCCATGGTCTATGTGGACGGGGGCATGAGCCAGCTTGCTGCCGGCGGGGCCGCGTAATCACATGGTGGTTTGCCGGACCCGTGCGGCCAGCGCGTCAGCAGCCTCTTTGCGCTCGCTGTAGCGGTCCACCAGGTAGGGCGCCACATCGCGCGTGAGCAGAGTGAATTTGTAGAGCTCTTCCATGACATCCACCACCCGGTCGTAATACGCAGACGGTTTCATGCGCCCGGCTTCGTCGAATTGCTCGTATGCCTTGGGCACGGAGCTCTGGTTCGGTATCGTCACCAACCGCATCCAGCGACCCAAAATGCGCAATTGATTGACCGCATTGAAGGATTGCGATCCGCCGCTGACCTCCATCACCGCCAGCGTCTTGCCCTGCGTGGGGCGAATGGCGCCAATGGCCAGCGGAATCCAGTCGATTTGCGATTTCAGAATCCCCGTCATGGCGCCGTGCCGCTCGGGCGAGCACCAGACCATACCCTCGCACCAAGCGGTTAGCGTGCGCAACTCCTGCACCTTCGGGTGGGTGTCGGGCGCGCCGTCCGGTTGGGGTAAGCCTGCCGGGTCAAAGACCCGGGTTTCGCCACCCATGGTCTCGAGCAGGCGCTGCGCCTCCAAGGTCAGTAGCTTGCTGTAGGACCGCTCCCGCAAGGAGCCGTAGAGCAGCAGAAAGCGGGGCGCATGGGTCGCGCGCTGCGGGGCATGCAGGGACTGGGCGCTGGGCACATGGAAGCAGGCGGCGTCGAGTTGTTCGGGCAAGGGGCGCGTGTGGGGCATGGTGGTTGCGATGATCAATCCGGTCTGGGTGGTGGCGCAGTATCGTCCACGCAAGCCCGCCCCAGCGCGCTGTGCAGCAGAACGCCCACTGCCGCCCCCACCAGTTGTGCCAACACAAAGCCCGGC
>CANFTU010000074.1 GCA_947450005.1 Comamonadaceae bacterium
CTTCATCCAGAACGCCGTTGTCGCCCTCCCAGCTGCATTGCATCAGCACCGTAAAGCGCTTGACCACTTTGCCGGAGCGGTCCGTGAAGATGCCGTACGCGTCCAGCGTGCCGTTGAAATACTGCCGCAAATCCAGCGCCGGTTGCTGGTTGGCATAGTCTTCAACCTGGTGCGAGGCGCAACCGCCCAACGCCAGTGCGGCGCCTGCGACTGCGCTAAAAAGCATGCGTCGTTTCATAAAGTCTTTCGCAAGTGGAGAAAAAACAGAAGACCGGCTGCTGCCAGCTTCAGCCCGCAGGGCAGCAGACAGTAAGCCCAGGTCAGTGCGCGCAGCGCCTGCGGATCTTGCGCACCGGGCTGGTAGCCTAAAGCAGCCAATGCAGGCAGTGCAAGCCCCGCGGCCAAAGCCAAGTTCAGCTTCGTGGCGCAATTCCACCACCCGAAGTATGCGCCTTCCTGCGCGCCGTCGCTCTGGCGCGCGCGCAGCGTGATGCCTGCCAGCATGGCGCCGGGTAGGGCGAGGTCCGAACCCAAGGCCAAACCACTGGCCGCGCATACGACGGCGTAACCCCAGGCATCCCCCGGCCCCAGCGTCGCCGCACAGGAGAAGACCGCACAGGCCAGCAGCATCCCGGCCAACCAGCTGCGCAGCAAGCCCCAGCGCGCCACCAGAGCCAGCCATATTCCCATGCCCAGTGCACCACAGACAAAGTAAGCCGCCAAAAACAAGGCTTGCATGCTGGCCGGTGCTTGCAGCAAATCTTGAACAAAAAAGAGCATGAGCGTGGCTGGCAATGCGCTGGCGATGCCGTTGAGCATGAATACCGACAGCAGCGCCCGGAATGCGGGGTCCGCCATCGGCTGAGGTCCTGTGTTGCCCGTGTCGGCTGGCTGGGCGGGCGTAGGGGCGGGCTGCGGACCGCTACGCCAGCCCCACCACGCAAGCGGAAGCGCCATACAAAGCAGTGCCACGCTGATCTGTATGTCCCACAGCGTACCGGCGACCGAAGCCACCAGGACCCCCGCCAGACCCAGACCCTCGCGCCAAGCGACGACGCGGGCGCGTTGCAGCTCGCTACCGCCCAGCAGTGCGCCCCAGGATTGGTGCGCGATCGACAATGCGCTGAACGCCAGGTAGGTCAACAGCAGGCTGACGGACAGGTTTATCAGCAGCGCGTCGCCCTGCGTCCACAAGGGAAACCACAGGCTGGCAAAGCCCGCCGCTAAAGCCAGCGCGGCGGCGGCGGCCCACGACAGCGTTTGAGTTGGCGCCTGGTGCAACAAGCGGTTGATGCCCCGGCCTAAAAGCGGGTCCAGCAGGGCGTCCAGCAGGCGTCCACCGAGCAGCAAAATACCCAGCGTTGCCAGCGGAAGTCCGAAGTGTGCCGCGTAGTAATGGGGCAACAGCACATACAAGGGGAGCGCCACAAATGCCAGTGGAAAACCCATCAGCCCATAGCGCAGGGTTTCCCCGCTGCCCAGCCCTGCCGTCCCCGACTGCGTTTCGGGGTGGGGCAGGGTCGCGTCCATCAGTCGCTCGCCCCGGCAAGCAATTCGGTGCGCATTTTGGGTTCACTGGTTTGGGGGCTCAGCCAGATGCCGAAAAAGTAGCGGCTGAATTCCGGATCATCGATGCTGGCGCGCGCCAAGCCATTGACGAAGAAGCGTGTTCCCACGCCTGGCTTGTGGATGCCGGTGATGCGGTCACCCGATTTCACGTCTGGGAACGCATTGCGCATCGCGTCCAGCCAGCTCTTTTCTTTCTCCGGGCTGATGTGGCCCACGCGACGCATTTCTTTGAGCGAGCGCTCGGCAATGGATGCGCCTTCAAAGCCCCGCAGGTACTGCACCTCCAGCGCGAGGGGTGCGGCGGTGTAGTCAGTGCGCTTGAGCGCCGGGGAAAACAAACGGGCATCGTAGATGTCCATTCCCAAAAAACGCATGCGCGCCGCGCCTACGGGCCGCGCCTCCGGCAACTCCGCTCTCACCTCGGCAGAGACTGCAATGGGCGGGCCTTCGGCATGAACGGACAGGTGCATCAGCCCTGCGGCGCACAGCGACAAGAAAAACCCGAAACGGTTGGGTGTCATGCAGGCTTTCTCAAGGTGACTTGCAGGACATCTAGGTTGTCTTCTGCAAATCCGGCTTCGCAATAAGCCAGGTAAAACTCCCAAATATGCATAAACCGCTGGTCAAAGCCGCCGGCCATGACGTCGGCGCGGCGCTCCAAAAAGGCCGCTCGCCAGCGCTTGAGCGTCTCAGCGTAATCATGACCGAATGCCAGTTCTTTCACCACTTCCAAGCCGGCCGCCTGCGCCTGGGCCCGCAACGCGGACGGGCTGGGCAGACACCCGCCGGGGAAAATGTACTGTTGGATGAAGTCGGTGTTGCGCAGATAGCGCTCGAATAAAGAGTCAGCGATCACGATGCTCTGGATGCAGGCGCGGCCACCGGGCTTGAGCAGCCGGGCCACTGTCTGGAAATAGGTGGGCCAATAGGCCTGGCCCACGGCCTCCAACATCTCGATGGAGCAGATGGCGTCGTACGGGCCGTCGTCGATATCGCGGTAGTCCTGCAGCCGCAGATCCACATGTTCTGACACGCCAACCCTTTGCATGCGTTGCTTCGCAAAGTCCAGCTGCTCGGTGCTCAGCGTCACGCCGTTGAGCGTTGCGCCGAAATCGCGCGTGGCCATTTCAGCCAATGCGCCCCAGCCACAGCCAATCTCCAAAATGCGCTGTCCCGCGCCGGCCTGCACTTCGGTGAGTGCGCGGCGCACTTTGGCGTTTTGCGCTTCGGTGGTGCTGCGCGTGAGGTCACCGCCGAACAAAGCACTGGAGTAGTTCATGGACGGGTCCAGCCACAGCGTGTAAAAGCTATTACCCAGGTCGTAATGGGCGTGGATATTCTTCTTGCTGTTGCTCCGGGTATTGCGCTTGAGCAGGTGTTTGATGCGGTACAGCGCAACGCCCCACCAGCTGCCGAAAATCGCCCGGTCGATTACGGCGCGGTTGCGGATCAGCAGCCGCAATAGATCGGTCAGATTGGCGCTGGTCCAGTCGCCTGCGATATAGCTTTCCGCAAAGCCGATGTCCCCGGATTGCAGCGCGGCGGACAGGGGTTTCCAGTTGTGCAACGTCAGGGTGGCATGCGGTTGCTCCTGCTGCCCAAAGCGTTGGACCGAGCCGTCCGGAAGTTGAACGGTGAGGCTGCCGACTTCCAGGCGGCGCAGCAGCGCCAGCACGGTGCGCGCCGCAGCGGGCATGGCGGCCGGCAGTGGCTTGGAAGTCGGGTTAGCGGTGTTGCTGCGCATGGAGGGATTTCAAAATTTCAGAAAAGCGCGATGGTAATCAAGCGACTCACCGCGTGACAAATTCGGCAGGTGGAGCCGGTTTGCGAAAAAATGGAACGCGCTTGCGCCAGAGCTGCAGCGCCTGCCAATGGATACGTGCGATCAAGGCCAGCGTCATCAAAGGATAGCTCCAGGCGGCGCGGCGCAGATTGCCTGCGCGGATAGGCTCCAGACGCCCGCTCACGCTGGTCTGCAGCACCAGGCCATCGGCGTCATACCAATCAACCCGGGCCACCGTGCGTTCGCGATCCGGGGTGACCATAAAACGAAAGCGGTACGCGCCCTCCACAGCCGCGAAGGGCGACACGTGGAATACTTTGTCTGCATCCAATTCCGCGCCGAAACGCGGGTTGTCGAGCAAATAGCAATGGCGTTCGCCAAAGGTGTTGTTGACCTCGACCAGAATGGTGCGCAGACTGCCGTCGCTGCGGTGGCAGTACCAAAAACTTACCGGTTTGAATGTGAAACCCCAGACCCGCGGGTAACAGTGCAGCCAGATCTCACCGTCCGCATCCAACACCCCGTGGCGTGCCAATTCAGCGTCTAACCATCCCAGCGCGCCGCCCGTTTGCGGCCCGCGCCCATCGCCGTGGTCGCAATCAAAAAAGCTGATGGGTGCAAACCGGTTTAGTGCCAGCGTCGTGTGCGTTCCCGCACGCAGTGTGCGCATGGGCAGCATCAAAAAATACGTGGGGTAGGCGAACGCATGCGCCGCCGGGCGCAACCGCGCGTGGCGGACCACGCCAAAGCCGATGTGCGGTTGGGCGAGGGCCATGTCAGAGGGCATCCGTGATGCGCGCTGCCACATCCAAGCCCGATTTCAAGCCGTCCTCATGGAAGCCGTAACCGGTCCAGGCACCGCAGAAAAAAGCACCTTTGTGGCCTTGCAAATCCGGCAGTTGCGACTGCGCACGGATCGCTGCCAAGTCAAATACCGGGTGCGCGTAATGGAAGCGACCCAAGGTCAGCGCCGGGTCGACGGCTTGCAGCGGATTGAGCGAAACCACGACCGCTTGCGCAAACGGTAAAGGCTGCAATTTGTTGAGGAGGTAGTGCAGGCAAACGCGTGGTTGCGCCGAGGGGCCGCTGACACTGCCACCCTGGTAATTCCAGGCCGCCCATGCCGCGCGGCGGCGCGGTAAGACGCTGGCGTCGGTATGCAGCACGGCGACATTGGGTTGGTAGGCCACGGCGCCGAGTACGGCGCGCTCGGCGGCGCTGGCGTCGCTGAGCAAGGCCAGCGTTTCGTCGGAGTGGGTGGCGAAGACCACCTTGTCAAAGTGCTCGGTATGGAGCCCTTCACCGTCGCGGAACTGCAGCACCACGCCTTGTTCATCCCGCCGCACGCTGAGCACGGCTGTGTTGAGCCGGTGGTCCGGGATCTGGGCGACGATCTTGTCCACATACTGGCGCGCACCGCCGGGTACGGTCCACCAGGCCGGGCGGTCGCTGACTTGCATCAGGCCGTGGTTATGGCAAAAGCGGATCATGGTCGCCACAGGAAAGTCCAGCATTTGCTGCGTCGGGCAGCTCCAAATGCAGCCCAGCATGGGCAAAAAATACCAGTCGCGAAATTCCGTGCTGAATCCTTGTTGCGCCAAAAATGCACCGAGTGGCTGGGTTAGCTCGGACTCCGCTTGCCGCACTGCAATCCCCGTGCAGATGCGGTTGAAGCGCAGGATGTCCCGCAGCATGCGCCAAAACCCGGGGCGCAGCGCATTGGCGGGTTGTGCAAAAACCGTGGCCAGGTTGGCGCCACTCCATTCCAACTGCCCGCCACGGTGCTGCACCTGGACCGAAAACGACATATCCGACTTGGCGCTGGGCACGCCGAGCTCGGCAAACAGCTTGATCAGTTGCGGGTAGGTGCGCTCATTGAACACCAGAAAACCGGTGTCCACGCCATGGGTGCGGGACCCCTCGGGTGTGGGTAAGGTGATGTCAACGGTATGGGTATGGCCGCCGAAGTAATCCGCAGCCTCAAAGAGGGATATGGCGGCCCGCCCCCGAAGGCCATGGGCTGCGGCGAGACCAGAAACTCCTGAACCAATGATTGCGATCCGCAGCATCGCAAAACTATACGGCAGTTTCCCGACATCGCCGCCATGTTTTCCACTTTAAGGGCTTTGCCTTCTGACGCGGCCCTCTAGAATGGACCTATGTTGTATCCGGAATTGTTTCGCCAGTTGGAATCCGTGCGCTGGGATATGGAGCGAGACATCCCCTGGTCCCAGTTCGATGCCGCTGCATTGAGTGACGAACAGGCGGCCACCATCAAAATGAATGCCATCACCGAGTGGGCAGCATTGCCGGCCACGGAAATGTTTTTGCGTGACAACCGCAACGACAGTGATTTTTCAGCCTTCATGTCCATTTGGTTTTTTGAAGAACAAAAGCACGCGCTGGTGCTCATCGAATATTTGCGCCGCTTCCGCCCGGACATGGTGCCCACCGAAGAGGAGCTGCATGCCGTGCGGTTCGAGTTTGACCCGGCCCCGGCGCTGGAGACCTTGATGCTGCACTTTTGCGGCGAAATCCGCCTGAACCATTGGTACCGCCGTGCGGCCCAGTGGCATACCGAGCCGGTTATCAAAGCGATCTACACCACGCTCAGTCAGGACGAGGCCCGGCATGGCGGCGCTTATTTAAAATACATGAAGCGCGCCATCAACAATTTCGGCCTGGAGGCTAAGGCGGCTTTCGCCAAAGTGGGTGTCTTGATGGGCAGTGCCCGGCGCACTGCGCAGGCCATGCACCCGACCAATTTGCACGTCAACAAAGCCCTGTTTCCTCGCGATACCGTGCAAAGCCGGCTGCCTAATCCGCAATGGCTGGACCACTGGCTGGACCATCAAATCCACTTCGACGCCGTCTGGGAAGGCAAGGTGGTGGAGCGCATCTTGCACAACCTGAGCCTGCTCATGGAACGCAGTTTTGCCACGGTCCAGGAGCTCAACAAGTACCGCAAAGAGTTAGCCGCCGAGTTGCAGCGCGAACTCATTGCCAGCGCGGGCTCTCGCGGCGCTGCATGAAACCGGTGGCTACCCAGATTCCGGCCGCCAGCGCAGCCCCCCAGCCCGCATTTCTGCACAAGCTCGGCGACGCCAAGGCCTGTGCGCAGGGTCTAGCCGCTTTGCCACGGCCCTGGGTATTCACCAACGGTGTTTTTGATGTGCTGCACCGCGGCCATGTGGTTTACCTGGCGCAGGCGCGTGCGTTGGGTGGCAGTCTGGTGGTCGCGCTCAATACCGATGCCTCGGCACGCCGGCTGGGCAAAGGCCCCGATCGGCCCCTGAACAACGAGATGGACCGCGCCATGGTGATCGCTGCGCTGGGCGCGGTCGATCTGGTGACCTGGTTTGATGAAGACACCCCCGTTGCGTTGATCGCCCAACTGCGCCCGGACATCCTGGTCAAGGGTGGTGATTACGACATGCAAACCCTTCCCGAAACCGCCTTGGTGCAGTCCTGGGGCGGAACCGCCTTGGCCCTGCCTTTTGTCAAGGGTTACTCAACCACGGCTTTGGTCAAGAAAATCCGCGCCTAACGTGATGGTGTGATGCAGCCGCGCGCTTTCTGCCAGCTTTGCCACAAGGCCCAGGCCCGAACGCTTGTACGCATCACCGCGCGGGGCTTGAGCACCACCAGCACCGCTAGCGCGCCAGTCAGATAAACAGGGTTGCGCCGCAGCCAGGTTCCCGCCTGCAGCAGGCGGTCGCCCACCGCAAATACAGGTTCTATTTTCTGCAGTCCGGAGGCGGCCTGCTGGCGCAAGGTTGCGCTGCGTTGTAGCAAACGGGTTTGGCGGGCCTGCAGGTCGTGCGCGGTCATGGTGTTTTCAAGGCGTTGGCTTCTCGACGCCTCGGTCGCGCTGCAACTCGCGCACGCTGGCGTTGAACATACCGCCGGGTTGCCGCAAGCGCCGCCGCGCTTGGGCCAGCAGTAGCGCTCCTCCGCCTAAGAACAGCACAGTCAAACCGGCCGTTGCAGCCAGACGGTAGCCCTCCCAAAACAACAGCAAGAGCGTGCCGCACAGAAGGACCAGCCCCAGCGCAAGGCAAACCAGTGCCAGCGCACCGAGCCACAGCGCATCGAACCAGCGGCGTTTTTCGAGCTCGAGCTCGGTGCTGATCAGCTCCAAGCGCACCTGGGCGATTTCCAACAGCGTGCTCAGCAATTGGCGTAGCGAGTTCAGCAATCCGCCGGATTGAGCGGGTTCCATCTGCTTGGGTGTGTTGAGGGTTTAGCGGCGGCTGATCAGCACGCCCAGCAACAAGCCGGCACCCGCAGCAATGGCCACTGATTTCCAGGGGTTCTCGTGGACGAAATGGTCGGTGGCGTGGGCTGCGGCTTTGGCGCTTTGCAAGGCGCTGTCCTGAAGGGCTTGCAGCTCTTCTTTGGCTTTGCCGAGCCTGGCACTCACGCGTTCACGCACGGCCTTGGCCTCGTCGCCGACTTGATCCGCGGTCATGCGCAGCAGGACTTGGGCATCTTCGATGACCAGATTCAAGTCGTGCATCAGTTTGGCTTTGTGTTCGGCGTCAATTGCGATCATGGGGTCCTCCTTAAAAAGAGAACCCACTGTAGCGACAAAGTGTGTAGGTGGCTTTGACGTGCGTCAAAGCCCGCGCGGAGTTCCTCAGGCGCTGGTGAAGTCCTGCGTTTGCAGTTCAATCGGTTGGCCGTGCGGTGTACGGGCCGCAGCGGCTTCCCAGGCGTGCTCCAAGCGGTGGACTTGCTCGGCCGTACCCAGGCCTTGCGTTAGCACCAGGCGCTCCAGCGCGTCGACCCAGTGCTGGTAATAGTTGCTGCCGTCGTCCGGGTCGCCTGCTACCCGTGCCTCGGCAATGGTTTGGCACAAGGCCTGCGCCCACTGCGGCCAGGTGAATACGCCCTTGGCGTGCAATTGCACCGCCATGGCAAAAGCCTGGGCTTGCCAGGGCTCGGCGAATACGGCCGCATCTGCGGCGCCGGGCGGCAGCGGCAGGTCGCCGCGGCACTGCGCTGCAATCTCGGCGAGCGTGGCGCGCGGATCACTCATGGCGCTGCATCCACGGCTTCCAGGTAGGGCTCCCAGGCGTCCACACTGACCAGAAGTTCGCCGGACGCGCCGCTGCCCCACAGGTCGTTCCCGTCAAACACCACGGTATACAGCCAATGTGCCTCATCCACAAAAGGCGGAACCGGGCGGCTTACACGGGTGTCGGGGAACACATGTGCGCCGTGGATGCGTTCAATGGTTCCGGTGTGTCCGCGCACATAGCGGGGCAAGCGGGTGTGGCTGGTAGGGTGCATTTGCCGCGCCCGCACACGCTGGCCGATTGCAAAGCGTGGCGGCACCTCAATAGCGCGGGTGCTCGCGCTACCCTGCGCGAGCGCGCGGGCAGTCTGCGCGCCGTCAAGCTTGCGAACGCCCGCTAAGGGCAGGTCTTCGGCCTCGCCCGCATGGAGCTCGGCGGTACTGACCATGCCGCGCTCCAACATCAATTTTTCAAGCCCGGCCAGCCAGATGGCGTAGTAGCTGCTGCTCAGGTATTGGGCGGGGGGCAGCGATTCACGGGCGCTGCGGGAGATATCGATGTTCCATTGGCCGCAGGCGCCCATGGCCACCGTCATCGCCAGCGCCTGGCGCTCCCAGGGTGCGTGGAACAGGGGCTCGTTGACCTCCGGGCGCACGGGGCCGAAGCCCTGCATGCCGCCCATGTCGTGCACGCCGTTCATACCGCAGCCCCGGCTGAAGCGGAGGGCGGCAGCGCCATGCCGGTGCCGATCATGCTGTCGCGTGTGACCAGCGCGGCCAGCTGCTCTTGCGTCCAGCCGTCGGTTCCGGCAGGGCGCATCGGCAC
>CANFTU010000075.1 GCA_947450005.1 Comamonadaceae bacterium
ACCACCGACAGCGCGCCCACGCGCTCGCCATACAGGCTGAAGTTTTTCGAGAACGAGCTGGCGACAAAAAAGTTCAAGCCGGCAGCGGCAAATTTGCCGACCACCGCGCCGTCTTCGGCAATGCCGTGGCCAAAGCCTTGATAGGCCATATCCAGCAGCGCGGTCAGCCCGCGTTTTTGGATGACGGCAATCACGGCGTCCCACTGGGCAGGTGTGAGGTCGTAGCCGGTAGGGTTGTGGCAGCAGGCGTGCAGCACCACCACGGTGCCGGGGGCTGCGGCTTCCAAGTCCGCCAGCATGCCGGCGGTGTGGATGCCGCGCGCCGCCGCGTCGTAATAGGCGTAGGTGCCGACTTCAAAACCGGCGGTGCTGAAAACCGCGCGGTGGTTTTCCCAGCTGGGGTCGGAGATCAACAGCTTGGAGGCGGGGTTCAGGCGGTGTAAAAAATCGGCGGCAATCTTCAGGCCGCCGGTGCCGCCCAGCGTTTGGATGGTGGCCACGCGCTCGGTCAGCGCCGGGTCGCTGCCGAATACCAGGTCCTTGACAGCAGCGTCATAGGCCACGATGCCGTCAATCGGCAGATAGCCGCGTGCGGTGGGCGCATCGGTTCGGGCTTTCTCAGCGGTGCGCACACATTGCAGCAGCGGCAGTTTGCCGGCGTCGTCGAAATACACGCCCACACCCAGATTCACCTTACGGGGGTTGCTGTCGGCGCTGAATTGTTCATTCAGGCCAAAAATCGGGTCACGGGGGGCCATTTCGACGGCGGAAAAGAGCGACATGCGGAGGGGTCCTTGGTTGGAGGGTGGTTGTCAGCGCAGCGGCTGGCCGTTTGAGGGCGCACAATTTTACCCAGTGGCCATCCGATGCTGAATGGGCTTAAGCTTGGCGGTTCTATGCCCGCGCCAGCCCTTGTTCCGCAGCCCCATCCGCTGGATATTCCTGCGGGGCAGGGGACTTTTGTCCAGTTTCCCGACTCGCCCTTTGAGCTCTACCAGCCCTACCCCCCGGCGGGCGACCAGCCCGAGGCGATTGCGCAACTGGTGGAGGGCTTACACGACGGCGAAGTGTTTCAGACGCTGTTGGGTGTCACGGGCTCTGGCAAGACCTACACCATGGCCAATGTGATCGCCCGTATGGGGCGCCCTGCCATTGTCTTTGCGCCCAACAAGACCCTGGCCGCGCAGCTGTACAGCGAGTTCCGCGAGTTTTTCCCCAAAAACGCGGTCGAGTATTTCGTCAGCTATTACGACTACTACCAGCCCGAGGCCTACGTGCCGCAGCGGGACTTGTTCATCGAGAAAGACTCGGCCATCAACGAGCACATCGAACAGATGCGTCTGTCGTGCACCAAGAGCTTGCTGGAGCGGCGCGATGTGGTGATCGTCGCCACCGTGTCGGCGATTTACGGTATTGGCAAGCCCGAGTCCTACCACCAGATGGTGATGACGCTGCGCGCAGGCGACAAGATGGGCCAGCGCGATATGGTGATTCAGCTGGTGCGTATGCAGTACCAGCGCAACGACATGGACTTCAGCCGCGGAACCTTCCGGGTGCGCGGCGACACCATCGACGTGTTCCCCGCCGAACACAGTGAGATGGCGCTGCGCATCGAGTTGTTCGATGACGAGATCGAGTCCCTCCAACTGTTCGACCCGCTCACCGGCCGCATCCGCCAGAAAATTCCACGCTTCACCGTCTATCCCAGCAGCCATTACGTGACCCCGCGCGAGCAGGTTTTGCAGGCGGTGGAGCTGATCAAACTGGAGCTGGCTGACCGCCTCAAGGAGCTGGTCGGTATGGGCAAGTTGGTGGAGGCGCAGCGGCTGGAGCAGCGCACCCGCTTCGATCTGGAAATGCTCAGCGAAGTTGGCCACTGCAAAGGCATTGAGAACTACTCGCGCCACCTCGCCGGCACCGCCGCCGGCGAGCCACCGGCCACGCTGACCGATTACCTGCCCAAAGATGCGCTGATGTTCCTGGACGAAAGCCATGTGTTGATCGGCCAGTTCGGCGGCATGTACAACGGCGACCGCGCGCGTAAGACCACGCTGGTGGAATATGGGTTTCGCCTGCCCAGCGCGCTGGACAACCGGCCGCTCAAATTCGAAGAATTCCAGACCAAGATGCGCCAGGCGATTTTTGTTTCGGCCACGCCCGCCGCCTGGGAGAACGAACACGCCGGGCGCGTGGTGGAGCAGGTGGTGCGCCCCACCGGGCTGGTCGATCCCGAGGTGGAAGTGCGGCCCGCAACCACGCAGGTGGACGATGTGTTGCAGGAAATCCGTATCCGTGTCGAGAAGTCCGAGCGCGTGTTGATCACCACCCTGACCAAGCGCATGGCCGAGCAACTCACCGATTACCTGGGCGAGAACGGTGTAAAGGTCCGCTACCTGCACAGCGATGTGGACACGGTGGAGCGGGTGGAGATCCTGCGCGACTTGCGCCTGGGCGCGTTTGATGTGCTGGTCGGCATCAACCTGTTGCGCGAGGGCTTGGATATTCCGGAGGTCTCGCTCGTGGCCATTCTGGACGCGGACAAAGAAGGTTTTTTGCGCTCCGAGCGCTCGCTGATCCAAACCATAGGCCGTGCCGCGCGCAACCTGGAGGGGCGGGCGATTCTGTACGCCGACAAAGTCACGGATTCCATGGCACGCGCCATGGGCGAGACCGAGCGGCGGCGCAAGAAACAGGTCGCGCACAACCTGGAGCAGGGCATCACCCCGCGCGCCATCGTGAAGAAAGTCCGCGACCTGATCGACGGCGTCTACAGCGAAAAAGCGGGCAAAGAAGCCGAACGCCTGGAGCGCGACGCGATGCAGCGCGCCCAGGTGGAAGACATGAGCGAGAAAGACATTTCCCGCGAAATCAAGCGCCTGGAGAAGCTCATGATGGAGCATGCCCGCAACCTGGAGTTTGAAAAAGCTGCCCGGGTGCGGGACCAGTTGTCCCACCTCAAAGCCCAGGCCTTCGGCGCGCCGGGCAGCGACAACGTGGTGCCGCTGATCCCGCGCAGTTGATAGTTGACTGATTTGATCGGATTTAGGGATATACTTGACCGTTCTAGTCAACTTTCTCTTTGCTGAGGAGCTCCTATGCGATTGACCACCAAAGGCCGTTTTGCCGTTACCGCCATGATTGACCTGGGCTTGCGCCAATCCGGCGGCCCCGTCACCCTGGCCGCGATCAGCCAGCGCCAGCAGATTTCGCTCTCTTATTTGGAGCAGTTGTTCGGCAAGTTGCGCCGCAACGACCTGGTTGAGTCCACCCGCGGCCCCGGCGGCGGCTACACCCTGTCGCGCGATGCTGCGCTGATCACGGTCGCCGAAATCATCACATCCGTGGACGAGCCGATTGACGCCACCCAGTGCGAAGGCAAGCAAAATTGTCTGGGCCAGGGCAGCCAGTGCATGACGCACGACCTGTGGGCCTCGCTCAATTCCCACATGGTGGAGTTCCTGAGTTCCGTGACGCTGCAAAAGCTGGTGGATGACCAAGTTGCCAAAGGTGGTGTGGCGCAGGACGCGCCCAGCATCAAAAAAGCCATCGCCCCGCTGCCGCTGGTGCAGGCCGTGCGTGCCAATGTGCCTAATTCGGTTTTTGCGCTGGGCAGTCTGGCTGGCGCGCTCCCTAAATCCTGATACCGCAAGTACTTCCGTTTTATTTTTCCGGCACTTTCCATGGACACGACTCCCCATTTCCCGATTTACCTGGACTACAGCGCCACCAACCCCTGTGATGAACGGGTGGTTGATGCCATGGTTCCCTGGCTGCGCTCGCATTTTGGCAATCCCGCCTCCCGCAGCCACGCGTGGGGCTGGGAGGCCGAGGCCGCAGTCGAGACTGCGCGCGGCCAGGTTGCCGACCTGATCGGTGCCGACCCGCGCGAAATCGTCTGGACTTCGGGAGCGACGGAATCCAACAACCTCGCGCTCAAGGGCGCGGCGCAGTTCTACAAATCCAAAGGCAAACACCTGATCACGGTCAAGACCGAGCACAAAGCGGTGCTCGATACCTGCCGCGAACTGGAGCGCCAGGGTTTTGAAGTCACCTACCTGGATGTGCAGCCCGATGGGCTGGTCAATCTGGACGCCTTCAAAGCCGCCATCCGCACCGACACCATCGTGGCCAGCGTCATGTTTGTGAACAACGAAATCGGTGTCATCCAAGACGTGGCCGCTATCGGCGCCATCTGCCGCGAAAAGGGCATCATTTTTCACGTCGATGCGGCGCAGGCCACCGGCCGCGTGGACATTGACATGGCTACCCTGCCCATTGACCTGATGAGCCTGACCTCGCACAAAACTTACGGTCCCAAAGGTGTTGGTGCGCTGTTTGTACGGCGCAAACCACGCGTGCGCCTGGAGGCGCAAATGCACGGCGGTGGCCACGAGCGCGGCATGCGCAGCGGCACCTTGCCTACGCACCAAATCGTCGGCATGGGCGAGGCCTACCGGATTGCCAAAGCCGAGATGCACGCCGAGAACGCGCGCATCCGGGGCTTGCAACAGCGCCTGCTCAACGGGCTGAAAGATGTGGAACAGGTCTTCATCAACGGCCACTTAGAAAAGCGCGTGCCGCATAACCTGAACATGAGCTTCAACTACGTCGAAGGCGAGTCGCTGATCATGGGCATCAAAGGTTTGGCGGTCTCATCAGGCTCGGCCTGCACCTCCGCCAGTCTGGAGCCCAGCTATGTGTTGCGTGCCCTGGGTCGCAGCGACGAGTTGGCCCACAGCAGCCTGCGCATGACCTTTGGCCGCTGGACCACCGAGGCCGAGATTGACTTTGCTATCGAGACCATCAAGCTCAATGTCGCCAAGCTGCGCGACCTCAGCCCCCTGTGGGAGATGTACCAGGACGGCATCGACATCTCCACCATCCAGTGGGCTGCCCACTGAACCCCCATTTTTGCGATTCATGAGGTAACACCATGGCTTATTCTGAAAAAGTAGTCGATCACTACGAAAACCCCCGCAACGTCGGCAGTTTTGACAAGGGCGACGACAGCGTCGGAACCGGCATGGTCGGCGCGCCCGCCTGCGGCGACGTGATGAAGCTGCAAATCAAGGTCAACCCGGTTACCGGGGTGATCGAAGATGCGCGCTTTAAAACTTATGGCTGCGGCTCGGCGATTGCATCGAGCTCGCTGGTCACCGAATGGGTCAAGGGCAAGACCTTGGACGAAGCCGCCGCGCTGAAAAACAGCGTGATCGCCGAAGAGCTGGCCTTGCCGCCGGTGAAGATCCACTGCTCCATCCTGGCCGAAGACGCCATCAAGGCAGCCGTGGACGATTACAAGAAAAAACACCTTAACTAATATGGCTGTCTCCCTCACCGAAGCGGCTGCCCGCCACGTCAACCGCTACCTGACCAAGCGCGGCCGTGGCGTGGGCGTTCGCTTAGGCGTCAAGACCACCGGTTGCTCGGGTCTAGCGTATCAGCTGGAGTATGTGGACGAGCTCAGCCCCGAAGACGTGATCTTCGAAGGCCATGGCGTCAAGGTGCTGGTCGATCCCAAAAGCCTGGCCTACATCGACGGCACCGAGCTCGACTTTGTGCGTGAGGGCCTGAACGAAGGTTTTCGCTTCAATAACCCCAATGAGCGCGACAAGTGCGGTTGTGGTGAATCCTTCCGCGTGTGAACCTGCAATCGGACGATTTCGACCTGTTCGGTCTGCCGCGCAGCTTTGCGCAGGACCGCGCTGCGATTGACGCGGCCTGGAAAGCGCTGCAATCCCAGGCCCATCCTGATAAGTTCGCCGCCGAAGGCGCGGCAGCCCAACGCCTGGCCATGCAATGGTCGGTGCGCATCAACGAGGCCTACCAGCGCCTGAAAGACCCGATACGCCGCGCCGCCTACCTGTGTGAGTTGGCCGGTTTCCCTATTGCCGCGCACCAGAACACCGCCATGCCCGCCGCATTTTTGATGCGTCAGATGGAATGGCACGAAGCGCTGGAGGATGCCCACAGCGCCGATGCCCTTGATGGACTTGCGGAGCAGGTGCGGGACGAGCAAGCCGGTATGCTGGCCCAATGCCAGCAACAGATCGATGTGGCGCACGATTACCCCGGTGCCGTGCAAACTGTCCGTGCCCTGATGTTTGTTGACAAATTCGGGCAGGACGTGCGGGCCCGCCAGCACGCGCTGGACGCCTGACAATCCTCCTACCTTTTTCTTCGTATGGCGCTGCTGCAAATCTCCGAACCCGGGCAATCGCCCAACCCGCATGGGCGGCGTATCGCCGTGGGTATTGACCTGGGCACCACCCATTCGCTGGTGGCCGCCGTGCGCAATGGCGTCCCCGAGTGTCTGCCCGATGACCAGGGCCGGGTCATCCTGCCCAGCGTGGTGCGCTACCTCGACGCGCAGCGCCGCCAGATTGGCTTTGACGCGCTGGCGCAGCAGAGCAACGACCCGGGTAACACCATCGCATCGGTCAAGCGCCTGATGGGTCGCGGTCTCGCCGATGTCGCCCATGCCGCGCGCCTGCCTTACGCCCTGGTTGACGCGCCCGGTATGGTCCGCGTGCGCACCATCGCCGGTGAAAAAACCCCGGTCGAGGTCAGCGCCGAGATTCTGGCCACGCTGCGGTTTCGTGCCGAAGACAGCTTCGCCGACGATATTTTTGGTGCGGTCATTACCGTGCCCGCTTACTTTGACGACGCGCAGCGCCAGGCCACCAAAGACGCCGCGCAGCTCGCCGGCCTGAACGTCTTGCGCTTGATCAACGAGCCGACCGCCGCTGCCCTGGCCTATGGCCTGGACAACGCGGCCGAAGGTGTCTACGCCGTCTACGACCTGGGCGGCGGCACGTTTGATATCTCCATCCTGCGCTTGAGTGCCGGTGTGTTTGAGGTGCTGGCCACCGGCGGCGACTCGGCATTGGGTGGTGACGATTACGACCGCGCCTTGGCTGATTGGGTGTCGCAGGAATCCGGCGTCAACGCCGATTCGCCGCAAGACCGCGCCGCTTTGATGGCTGCGGCCCGCGCGTGCAAAGAGGCGCTCTCAGAACACGAGATCGCGCCGCTTGAGTTGCAACTGGACGCCGGCCGCATCGATCTCTCAGTGAACCGTGCGCAGTTTGAAGCCGCCACCGCTGCGCTCACCGCCCGCACCTTGCAGGCCGTGCGCGCCACGCTGCGGGATGCCGACCTGGCCAAGGCGGACGTGCAGGGCGTGGTGCTGGTAGGCGGCTCCACCCGCATGCCGCAGGTGCGCCAGGCTGTGGCGGCCTTTTTCGGGCGCGAGCCGCTGGTCAACGTCAACCCCGACGAGGTGGTTGCCATCGGTGCGGCGCTGCAGGCCAATCAGCTGGCGGGCAACAACCCCTTGGGCGAGATGCTGCTGCTCGATGTGATTCCGCTGTCTTTGGGTGTGGAGACGATGGGCGGCCTGGTGGAGCGCATCGTGCCGCGTAACCAGACGATCCCCACCGCCATGGCGCAGGACTTCACCACCTACCAGGACGGCCAGACGGCGCTTGCGCTGCACGTGGTGCAGGGCGAACGCGACCTGGTGGCCGATTGCCGCAGCCTGGCCCGGTTCACGCTGCGCGGCATTCCGCCCATGGCAGCCGGCGCGGCGCGTATCCGGGTGACCTTCACGGTCGACGCCGATGGCCTGCTCAATGTGGCCGCCCGGGAACAGACCAGTGGCGTGGAAGCGCAGATTGATGTCAAGCCGTCTTACGGCTTGAGCGACCAGCAAATTGCGCAGATGCTGCAAGACAGCTTCAGCACCGCGCAAAGCGACATGCGTGCCCGCGCGCTGGTCGAAGCCCGGGTCGACGCCGACCGTTTGTTGCTGGCCACGCGCAGCGCCCTGCAGGCGGACGCCGATTTGCTGGATCCGCAAGAGCGCACCGCGATTGACCTGGCCATGGACGCCTTGCGCAGCAGTGCCGCCGGCGATGACGCCGCTGCCATCGAAGCCGCCGGCAAAGCTCTGGCCCAAGCCACCGAAGCCTTCGCCGCGCAACGCATGAACCGCGGCATCGCCCGCGCCCTGTCCGGCAAAAACATTGCTACCCTTTAAGCGCCTATGCCCATCATCAAAATCCTGCCCCACGCCGAATACTGCCCTGACGGCGCCGAAATCCGCGCCAGCGCCGGCACATCACTGTGCGAGGCTTTGCTGGAAAATGGCATCGCCATCGAGCATGCCTGCGACATGAGCTGCGCCTGCACCACCTGCCACGTCGTCGTGCGCCAAGGCCTGGCCAGCTTGAACGCGGCAGATGAAACCGAAGAAGATCTGTTGGACCGCGCCTGGGGCCTGGAGCCCAACTCGCGCCTGAGCTGCCAGGCCATATTGGCCCAAAGCGATGTGGTGCTGGAGATACCCAAGTACACCATCAACCACGCCAAAGAAAACCACTGAAGCAGCCGCCATGCGCCAGGTATTTTTAGACACCGAAACCACCGGCCTATACGCCGACCAGGGTGACCGCGTGATCGAAATTGCATGCGTCGAAATGGTCAACCGCAAGCTCACCGGCCGACACTTTCACCGCTACGTCAACCCCGAGCGCGACAGCCACGAAGAGGCCTTGCGCATCCACGGCATTACCAGCGAATTTTTGGCGGACAAACCCTTGTTTGCAGCGGTGGCGCAGGAACTGCTGGACTTTGTGCGCGGCGCGCAGCTGGTGATCCACAACGCCGCTTTTGACCTGGGCTTTCTAAACGCCGAACTCGCCCGCCTACAGATGCCCGTCATCACCGGGCAGAGCGTTAGCGTGCTGGACACGCTGGCGCTTGCCAAAGAAATGTTTCCCGCCAAACGCAACAACCTGGATGCGTTATGTGACCGCTTGGAGGTGGATCGCTCCGGCCGCACCTTGCACGGCGCGCTGCTCGACGCTGAGCTGCTGGCCGAGGTCTATATCAACATGACGCGCGGCCAGAACAGTCTGATGATCGACATCGAAACCCCTGCCCAGCGCAGCGGCCCTGCGCTGGCGTCAGACTTTTCCGGCCTGGACCTGCCCGTGCTGTGGGCCACGCCGCACGACATCGCCGCCCATGAGAGCATCCTCGCCGAGCTTGACAAAGCCAGCGGCGGCAAAACCGTCTGGCCCCGATAAGCTACACTCGCGGACTTTCCTGAACCGGATTCAGGGCGATTAGCTCAGGGGTAGAGC
>CANFTU010000076.1 GCA_947450005.1 Comamonadaceae bacterium
CTGGCGGCCGCTGCGGCCACCATGCTCTGCGGCCTCTTAGCCACCTGGGTGTTGCGCCGCATACGCCAACCGCTGCGGGCCGTGACGCAACAAGCCCGGGCCATCAGCGAGCGGCGGTTTGTCACCATGGCGCTGCCGTCCGTTCCCGAGCTGCAGCCGCTGGTTCTGGCGATGAATTCCATGGTCGAACGCCTCCAAGCCATGTTGGAGACCGAGGCCGCGCGCTTGGAGCGTCTGCGCCACGCCGAACGCACCGACGCAGTAACCGGTTTGCTCAGCCGCATGGCGTTTTTACACACTCTGCAGCACACGCTGGAAACGCCCGAGGGCGGCGGCTTTATCGTCATCGCGCGCTTGGCGAATCTGGTCACCATGAACCGGCTACTGGGCCGTGAACACACGGACAGCTATTTGCAGGCAGCCGCCCGCTCAATGGAACGCATTGCGCAACCGTATGAGCAGACAGCGTGTGGTCGACTCAACGGCGCAGACTTTGCCATGCTGCTGCCGGCACATGCCTTGCCCCAGGCGCAGGCACACCAGTTCCTGCGGTCTCTGCAATCGCTGCGCAAACAGCATGGGCCGCAAAGCGATCACACGGCGTGGCTGGGGTGGTGCCGGTTTCAGCCAGGCGAATCGCTGGATGTGGTGATGGCCCGGGTTGATATGGCGTTGGCGGCCGCCGAAGCCGACGGGGCGGATGGCGTGCGGCAAGCAGAGCACGCGCGACACATCCAGTTGCCGCGTTCCACCCCACAGTGGCGGGCGTTCATCGAACAAGCCATTGCACATCGCACGCTACGGTTGGCATTCAGTCCCATCAACAGCCTGGATGGCGATATCCTGATGCAAGAAGCAACGCTCATGCTGCCCGCGGTGCGTGGGCAGGTGAGCGGGCATGCATCCTGGCTCAGTGCAGACCAATTCATGCCGGTGGCGCAACGTCTGTTGCGCAGTGCCGAGCTGGATGTATCGTCCCTGGAAATTGCGCTCAAGACGCTGGCCACCCATTTGGATTGGCCTGGTCTGGCCTTGCATATCAGTGGCGCTTCGATCGCCACCAAAGGCTTTGTAGAGTCCGTTATGACCCTACTGGATGACCACCGTGCGGTCAATTCGCGTCTGATTTTTCAGGTCCGCGAAGGGGGGGCTTTGGCAAACTTCGAGGCGCTCAAAGACTTTTACCGTGCCGTCTCCACGCGTCACTGCCGCCTGGCCATCACCCAATACGGCAGCCGTTTCAGTGAGATCACGCCGCTGTCCGAACTTGGCGTGAGTTTCCTGCAACTCGATGCACGGGTTTTCCTCGATGTGCAGCCGCAATCGGCAAGCGCCGAATATCTGCGTGGGGTGTGTGCCCTGGCGCGCAACATGGGCTGGCAGGTGCTGGCGCAAGAAGTAGAAACTCGGGAACAACTGGCGAGTCTGCGCGAGCTGGGTTTCGACGGCGCCAGCGGGCCGGTATGGGGGCTTGCGGCTTAAACCGGGGGTGTCTGTTTGGCCAGACGCCCGGCCACCAGGTCAAACCGGAACAAGCGGCACTCAATCGGCCCGTTCCATAGGGGCACACGGCGCGATTCTTTCAGGCGCATTTTGGCCGGTAGCTTCAGGTCCGGCGTCAAAATCCAGGCGCTCCAACCGGCGTAATTTTTCTTCCAGTGGCTGGCCAGCAAGGTGAAAAAATCACCCCCGTTGTCCATCCACGCCGCTTCGCGTCCTGCGGCGTGGCCGGCCACGCCGGAGACCTCGATGCGCTCGCCATACGGTGGGTTCAAGAGCATCACGCCACCCTGCTCCACCGGCGGCATACGCTGCAGCGCGTCGCCCCCGCGAAAGGCGATCACATCGGCCACCCCGGCGCGCTCGGCATTGCGGCGCGCAAAGTCCACCATCCGGAAAGCCACATCGCTGCCGTAGATCAGGGCCGCTTGGCCCGGTTCGGGGCGCACCACGCGCGATTGCGCCTCTTCGCGGATGGCGGCCCACACATGGGCTTGAAAAGGGAGGTACTTCTCAAAAGCGAAGCGCCGCAGGCTGCCGGGCGCGATGTTGCAGGCAATTTGCGCAGCCTCAATCACCACCGTTCCGCTACCGCAGCAGGGGTCATAGAGCACGGGCAGATCGCCGTCACCGTCGGCCCAGCCGCTGGCGGCGAGCATGGCCGCAGCCAGCGTTTCTTTGAGCGGCGCGTCACCAGTGTCTTCGCGCCAGCCTCGTTTGAAGAGCGGCTCGCCCGAGGTGTCGATATACAGCGTGCAACTGTCGGTGGTCAGGTGGGCGTAGATGCGCACATCGGGGTTGCGTGTGTCCACATCCGGGCGCACGCCATGGGCTTTGTCGCGGAAGCGGTCACACACCGCGTCTTTGATTTTCAGCGCGGCGAAGTTCAGCGAGGTCAACGGGCTGTGCTGGGCTGTGACTTCGACCTTGATGCTTTGGCGTGGCGTGAACCAGATCTCCCAGGCCACGGCAGCAGCGGCTTGGTACAGGTCACGCTCGTTGCGGTATTCGGTAAAAGAGAGCTCCACCAGCACCCGCTGCGCTAAGCGGCAATGCAAATTGAGCAGTTGCACCGCGCGCCAGGAACCATTAACCCATACGCCGCCCCGGCGCTTGACCACATCGGAGCCTGACAGACCGGTGATGGTTTGCACCTCAGGAGCAAGGTAATCCTCCACCCCGGCAGCGCAGGGCAGGAACAAAGTCAGCTGATTCATCCGGGTTTAGAGCGCCTTGCGCAACGTGGCCGGAGCGATCTTCAGACCTTCGCGGTACTTGGCCACGGTGCGCCGCGCGCATTCAATGCCCTGCTCCTTGAGCATCTCGGACAACTGGTTGTCACTCAGCGGCTTCTTGGGGCTTTCCGCGCTGATGAACTGCTTGATGATGGCGCGCACTGCGGTGCTGGAGGCGCTGCCGCCGGTCTCGGTGCCCAGGCCGGAGCCGAAAAAATATTTGAGCTCGAAAGTGCCAAACGGCGTGGCCATGTATTTGGCGGTAGTGACACGGCTGATGGTGGATTCGTGCAAACCGAGTTCATCCGCAATCTCGCGCAGCACCAGCGGGCGCATGGCGAGCTCGCCGTGGGTAAAGAAGTTTTTCTGCCGCTCCACCACCGCCGTACTGACCCGCAAAATCGTGTCAAAGCGCTGCTGGATATTTTTGATGAACCAGCGCGCCTCTTGCAGACGCTGTTGCAGCCCGGCATGGTTGGAGCTGGAGCGGTGGTTGCGCAGCACGTTGGCGTAAATGTCGTGCACGCGCAGCCGCGGCATCACATCCGGGTTGAGTTGCACCCGGAAACGCGGCGGCATACCGGGTTTGGACACTGAGAACACCAACACATCGGGGACCACAATGTTGCGCTCCACATCGGCGAAGCGCCGCCCCGGCTTGGGCTCCAGGCGGCCGATCAAACCGATGGCTTCGCGCACCTGGGCGTCGCTGCCAACCCCCAGATTCACCAGGCGCTTGATATCGCGGCGCGCCAGCATGTCCATGGGTTGGCGGCAGATGCGCAGGGCGACTTCCAGCACCTCAAGTTGGGCGTACTCGTCTTCAGTCGATTCGGTACTTTCCGCGTGGCGGATCAAGGCCTGAATTTGCAAACGCAAGCACTCACCCAGGTCACGCGCGCCCACACCCACCGGCTCCAGGCTTTGCAACAAGTGCAAGGCCACGGTGAAGTGGTGCACCAGATCCTCTATCTCCGTCTCGTCGTCGGTGCCGGAGAGGCTGCGCGCCAAGTCGTCCAGGGGGTCTTCCAGATAACCTTCGTCATTGAGCGATTCAATCAAAAACCGCAGCGCGGCCCGGTCGGTATCCGACAGGCGCATGGCCAAAGCCTGGCGGTGCAAAAAGGCGGTCAGCGATTCCTGGCTGCGCGCCAGTTCCGTGGCGTCTTTTTGTTCATCGTCACCCAGGTTGTTGGCGCGGGCCTTGGCGTCGCCACCCCATTCACTGTCATCGGGCGCCATTTCGTGGGTGCCGTCCCCGTCCCAGCTCACGTCGTCGTCCGCGCCCAACGGCGTGGTCGTGTCATCGGTGACATCGGATGCGCTGCTGGACTGCTCCACCGTAGTCGGTGGCGCCATTTCAGCCACGCGATCACCCAAGCTGACGGGCGCGTCCACCTGTTCCAGACCGAAGTCTTCGCGTTCCGCTGCCTCGTGGTCAACTTCCAAAAACGGATTGGCCTCCAGCATTTGTTCGATTTCCTGGCTGAGCTCCAGGGTGGAGAGCTGCAGGAGCCGGATCGATTGCTGCAGCTGGGGCGTAAGCGCCAGGTGCTGGGAAATCCGGAGGGAAAGGCCTTGCTTCATGCGGCCTCACATGCGGAAGTGTTCGCCCAGATACACCCGGCGAACCTCCGGGTTTTGCACGATTTCCTCGGGCGTGCCCTGCGCCAGCACCGTGCCCTCGTTGATGATGTACGCATGGTCGCAACTACCCAAAGTCTCACGGACGTTGTGGTCGGTAATCAGTACGCCGATGTTGCGGTCTTTGAGGAATCCAATGATTTTGCGGATCTCACCCACCGCAATCGGATCGATACCGGCAAACGGCTCATCGAGCAAGATAAAGCGCGGCCGCGTGGCCAAAGCGCGGGCTATCTCCACCCGCCGGCGCTCGCCACCCGATAAAGCCAGGGCCGGGGATTTGCGCAAATGCGCGACCTGCAGGTCATTGAGCAACTCCGTCAGGCGCGCTTCCCTTTCCGGCTTGGAGAGGGGTTTGCCCTTGTCATCGACCTGCAGCTCCAGCACTGCACGCACGTTATCCTCAACGTTGAGCTTGCGGAAAATAGAGGCCTCTTGCGGCAGGTAACCCAGGCCTAAGCGGGCGCGGCGGTGAATTGGCAGATTCTCAATGCTCTGCCCGTCAATCGAAATGTCGCCGCCGCTGGAGCGGACCAAACCCACCAGCATGTAAAACGAGGTTGTCTTACCGGCTCCGTTCGGGCCCAACAAGCCCACCACCTCGCCGGTGCGAAGGGCCAGCGACACATCTTTGACGACCTGGCGCTTGCCGAAAGATTTCTGCAAATGGTGGGCCTCCAGCAAGCCCCGCACGGGCGCGAGCTCGGGGGTCACCGGCGCATTCACTTGGGCGTGCTTTCGGCTTTAGCGGCGGCGCGCTGGGCCGCAGGCTTGGGTGAAATGGTGGCGCTGACACGCCCCGCGCCAACGCCCGTGACCGGGCTGCTGCCGTCCGCGCTGAAGCGGTCGTTGAGGTTTTCGTAGACGATCAAGGTGCCCTTGATTTCATCGGCCAGCGTGGTTCCGCGGTAGCGGCGCACCTCGGCGTTTTTCACAAACTGAATGACGTCTTTTTTGCCGTCATACACAATGGTTTCGCTTTCGCCTTCCATGAACTCGTCCACGCTGTCCCGCTTCTGCCGGAAAAAAGCGCGCTTTTTGGCGTTGCCAGTCACGGTGCCGTGTTGGTAGCCTTCAGCGTCCTCGCGGACCTCCACGACGTCGCCCCGGATCACGATGGTTCCTTTGGTAGCAATCACATTTCCGGTCCAGACGCTGGTCTGTTTCACGTCGTCGTAGCGCATCGCGTCGGCGGCGATCTGCATGGGCTTGCTGTTGTCCGCGCGCTCCGCCATCGCGCCGCTGGCGGCTACAAGTAAAACAGCCCCTATCAAGGAACCGGTGGCACGAAAAATCGATGTGATCATGGTCAACCCTTGTTTTCAGCAGCCAGCATTTCCACCACCAGCAGGGCACGCGTCATGCCGCCTGCCAAGCCCGCGTCGGTATAAAACCGCCCGGCGATACCCAAAGCCGGAACGCCTTCGACCTTGTAGGCCTCTTGCAATTGCGACGACTTTTTGGTTTTGGTCTCCACCGAAAACGAGTTGTAAGCGGCCAGGAACTTCGCTTGATCAACGCCGTTTTGCACCACCCAGGCCGTGATGGCCTGCCCGTCGTCCAGCTTGATCTTCTGGTTGTGGATAGCGTCAAACACCTTGCCATGCAACTTCTCAACCAGGCCCAAAGTCTCCAGCGAAAAATACAGGCGCTGCTGCGGCACAAAGCTGGCGTTAAAGGCAACCGGCACACGGCGGAACGCCACGTTTTTCGGCATTTTTTTCAGCCAAGCGGCCAGCTCGGGCTCAAACGCATTGCAGTGCGGGCAGTTGTACCAAAAGAACTCGAGCACTTCCACTTTGCCCGCCGGGGCTTCCGTAGGCGCGGGACTGCCCAGCGCCAGGTAATGGACACCCAGCTCGGGCTTTTTGGCTTGCGCCTGCGCAGCCGCGCTCCAAGCCAGTCCGGCACCGGCCAGCGCGCTGCCGGCGGTCAGTGAAAATTGTCGACGGTCCATATCAGCACTCCAAATACACGGGGAAAGCGGGTTCAGTTTTGCACCCGCACCAGCGCGGTCTCGATGCCGGCCTTGTCCAACTTATCTTTGGCGCGTTCACCCTCTTCGAGTTTGTCAAAGGGCCCGACCCGCACGCGGTACACGGTACGGCCGGACTGCTCGCGCTCCGAAATCTTGGTCTCCACGCCGCTCAGCAGCAGCTTGGCGCGGTGGCTCTCCGCATCTTCGAGCGTGCGAAAAGCACCAACCTGAACAAAGTATTGCGTCACCGGATCGGCAGGCTTGGCTTTGTCGCCACCTAACAGGGCGGCGGCCCGGGCATCGGCTTTGGGGTCCGCTTTCGGATCGGGCTTGGGCACCAGCACGGTGGAAGGAGCCTCTGGCTCGGTGCCGGTTTCGGTAGAGGGTGGCGGCGAAGCGGGCGCCGGTTTGCTGGCCATACGGCCGGGCAGCAAGGCGTTGGGGTCCCAATCCTTGTTTTTTTGAACTTCCGCCGCATCCTGATCGGCGTTGCGCGTCTGCGCCTTGTTCATAAACGGGAGGGGAACTTTGGTGACGTAGACGGCCACGCCCAGTGAAATCGCCAGGCCCAGGACCAGGCCGATGATCAGCCCCAAAACGGTTCCGCCGTGCTGTCTGTGAAAGGGCTTGGCTTGAATCATGGTCTGCATTTTGCTTGCGTTAGAAAAGGGAATTATGACGGCCTTGGCGCGCAAGTTGCTACATTTTGCGCGGCGCACCAACGCCCAGCACCGCCAGGCCATTGTGCAGCACCTGCGCGGTGGCGGCGACCAGCGCCAAACGGGCCAGCCGGGTAGGCTGGTCGTCCACCAGAACCCGCTCGCTGTCGTAGTAGCTGTGGTACTGCCCGGCGAGCTCGCGCAGGTAAAAAGTCACGTCATGGGCGGCGCAATCCGCGGCGGCTGCGGTGAGCATGTCCGGGTATTTGCCCAAGAGCAGCATCAACCCCTGCGCAGGAGCGGTGTTCAGCGGGCTCAGGTCCACCTGCGCCAAGGTGGCAGCATCGCCCCCCCAGGCCGCCAGCACCGAGCAAATGCGGGCATGGGCGTACTGCACGTAATAGACCGGGTTGTCGTTGTTTTTGGCCACCGCCAGGTCGACATCAAAGGTGTATTCGGTATCGGGCTTGCGGCTGAGAAGAAAAAAGCGGACCGCGTCGGCACTGGTCCACTCGATGAGGTCGCGCAAGGTCACGTAGCTACCCGCGCGCTTGGAAATCTTCACCTCCTGCCCACCACGCACGACCCGGACCATGGTGTGCAACACATAGTCAGGGTAGCCCGTCGGGATACCCAGGCCCAGCTTCTGCGAAGCCGCCTGAAGACCTGCACGCACACGGGCAATCGTGCCGTGGTGGTCGGTGCCCTGGATGTTGACCACCTTGGTGAAGCCGCGCTCCCATTTGGCCAGGTGATAAGCGACGTCAGGAACAAAATAGGTGTAGCTGCCGTCGCTTTTGCGCATGACCCGGTCTTTGTCGTCGCCGTAATCGGTGGAGCGCAGCCACAGCGCGCCGTCTTTCTCAAACGTGGTGCCGGACGCCTGCAAGGCCTGCACGGCTGCATCTACACGTCCGCTGGTGTACAGGCTGGATTCGAGGTAATAGTTGTCAAAGCGCACGCCAAAGGCCTGCAAATCCAGATCCTGCTCGCGGCGCAAATAGGCCACAGCGAATTCACGCATCCCGTCGATGTCCTTGGCGTCGCCGCTGGCTGTGAAGCTGCGGTCATCGGCGCTGACCGTTTTGCCGGCCAAAAAATCGTCTGCAATGTCCTGAATGTAATCACCGGCGTAGGAGGCCTCGGGCCATGCCGCGTCGCCGGGTTTGCAGCCGGTGGCACGCAACTGGGTGCTGGTTGCCAGGGTGTTGATCTGCACGCCCGCGTCGTTGTAATAAAACTCGCGGTACACGTCCCAGCCCTGGGATGCCAGGAGGTTGCACAAGGCGTCGCCCAGCGCCGCCTGACGCCCATGGCCGACATGTAGCGGGCCGGTCGGGTTGGCGGAGACAAACTCCACCAACACGCGTTGCCCGTTGGAAGGCCGCACGCCAAAGGCGGCACCAGCCTGCAGCACTTCGCGCACCGTGTTCTGTTTGGCCGCAGCCGACAGCCGGATGTTGATGAAACCGGGCCCGGCAATTTCCACCGCCTCCACCCAGCGCACAAACGCCGGTTGAGCCAGCAGCAATTCCCGCAGGGCCTGCGCCACTTCGCGGGGGTTGCGTTGCAAGGGTTTGGCCAATTGCATGGCCGCTGTGGTGGCAAAGTCGCCATGGGCGGCCACCTTGGGTGACTCGAGCACGGCGCGCACCGTGCCGTTGGCAAAAGGTTCAGGGGCCAGTTCGGCCAGCGCTGCCGCCAGCGCCGGGAGAAGTTCGTTGTTCACTGCAAGCATCGTGCCATTTTAGGCGTGGGCTGTTTCGGCCCAAGGCGGGCTTGGTCAACGTACCCGGCGCCCTGTCCGCGCGGTATGCTCACGCCCAGGCCGTCAGAGGCCTTAGCAGCAACCCCATTTTTCGTCCAAGGAGATGTATGTCCAAGTTTTTCGCCCTGACCGCTCTCGTACTCGGCCTGGCTCTGGGTGGCGCACACGCCGCCACGGACCAGCAAAACAAGATGACCACCTGCAATGCGGAAGCCAAGACCAAAGAACTCAAAGGTGACGAACGCAAGAAGTTCATGAGCGAATGCCTGAGCGCCAAACCCGCGCCCGCCGAAGAAGCCGGCAATTCGCAGCAAAACAAAATGAAGAC
>CANFTU010000077.1 GCA_947450005.1 Comamonadaceae bacterium
ACTGTGGCGGGAAGGGCCTAAAGTACCCGCAGATTGTGACAGCTTAGGCTGGTGCAACTAAATCTTTGATCTGCTGCAGCGCGCCCGGGTCGTCCATGGTGGTCAGGTCACCGGGGTCACGCCCTTCGCAGACCGCCTGGATGGCGCGGCGCAGCAGCTTGCCGCTGCGGGTTTTGGGCAGCAGGTTCACAAAATACACCCGAGCCGGACGGCCCACCGCGCCGATGGATTGCTCCACCACCCGCATGACCTCGCCTTCCAGGCGCAATTTGGCCGCCGGGTCGCCCAGGCCGCTGGCGTCTTTGGCCACGGCAAACGCCACGGCCACCTGGCCTTTGAGCTGGTCGGCAATACCCACCACCGCGACTTCGGCCACGTTGGGGTGGCTGGAGATGCATTCCTCGATCTCCCGGGTTCCCAGGCGGTGGCCGGCAACGTTGATCACATCATCGGTGCGGCCCAGAATGAAGTAATAGCCATCCGCGTCGCGCACGGCCCAATCAAAGGTGCTGTAAACCAAGCGGTTGGGGATGCTCTTCCAGTACGTATTCACGAAGCGGGCGTCGTCGCGCCAGACGGTTTGCATGCAGCCGGGGGGCAGCGGACCTTCGATGGCGAGAACACCTTTTTTGTCCGGCCCGAGCAGTTCCTCGCCGGTCTCGTTGTCCAGCAGCTTGGCGTTGTAGCCGTACATGGGCAGGCCGGGGCTGCCAAATTTGCTGGCCTGCTTCTCCACGCCGTTGGCCAGCGTGAGGATGGGCCAGCCGCTCTCGGTCTGCCAGTAGTTGTCGATGATGGGTTTCCCCAGGCCTTCGCTGATCCACTGCGCGGTCGGCTCGTCCAAGGGCTCACCGGCAAGGAACAGGGCGCGCAGGCTGGACAGGTCGTACTGGCTCAAGAGCGCCGGGTCTTGCTTTTTGAGCACGCGCACGGCGGTGGGGGCGCTGAACATCACGGTGACGCGGTACTTTTGCACCAGCTCCCACCAGATGCCGCCATGGGGCCGCGTGGGCAAGCCCTCGTACAGGATGGTCGCCATGCCGCCGATCAGCGGGCCGTAAACAATGTAGCAATGCCCCACCACCCAGCCGATGTCGCTGGTGCAGAAATAGGTCTCGCCCGGTTTGGTGCAAAAAATGTGCTCCATGCTGGCCGCCAGCGCCACGGCGTAGCCGCCGGTATCGCGCTGAACGCCTTTGGGCTTGCCGGTGGTGCCGCTGGTGTACAGCGTGTAACTGGGGTGGGTGGACTCCAACCACACGCAGGGAACCACCGTGCCGGCGAACTGTTCGCGCAAGGTGCTCCACAAATGATCCCGCCCGGCCACCATGTCCATGGGTGCGAGCTGGCGGTCGGCCAACAAGACCGCTTGGGGTTTGTGGCTGGACAGCGCAATGGCCGCGTCGAGCAGCGGCTTGTAGGGCACCACTTTGCCGCCGCGCGAGCCGGCGTCGGCGCTGACGATCAGCGTGGGCTCGGCGTCTTCAATGCGCGAGGCCAGAGAGCCCGAAGCAAACCCGCCAAACACCACCGAATGGATGGCTCCGATGCGCGTACAGGCCAGCATGGCAAATACGGCGTCGGCAATCATGGGCATGTAAATCAGCACGCGGTCGCCGGTGCGCACGCCCAGCGACTGCATGGCAGCAGCCATGCGCTGCACCTCGTCGTGCAATTGCGCGTAGGTGTAGACGCGCTCGGTGTCGGTTTCGGTGGAGACGGCAATCAGGGCGGCCTGGTCGCCCCGGGAAGCCAGATGCCGGTCGATGGCGTTGTGGCAGATGTTGGTCGTGCCGCCGACAAACCACTTGGCAAAGGGTGGGTTGCTGTAGTCGCAAATCTGTTGCGGCTGCGTCTGCCAATCAATTTTTTGGGCCTGTTCGGACCAAAAGGCGTCGGGTTCCTGCAGCGAGCGGCGGTGAAATTCCTGGTAACGGGTCATGGCTTGTCTCCACGGGGTGCACTGCACCATTGATATCCTGAGCGGGGATTATCGGCGCGCAACTTGCGCGCGGCTGACTGCCGGCGGCGCCCTACTTCACCAGCTGCAGCATGGCCTTGAAGGCCGGATGTTCGGCGCTGCGCAGCCACTCGTAGGCCACCATTTCGGTGGTTACCAGCTCCACCCCGGCGCCGGCCAGCCGGTCGAAAGCGGCGTCGCGGTTGCGCTCGGTGCGCGAGGTACAGGCGTCAGTAACCACCCAGACATCAAAGTCGTCTTCCACCAAATCCAAGGCGGTCTGCAGCATGCAGATATGCGCCTCGCAACCCGCCAACACAATGCTCTGGCGCTGCGCAGCGGCGGGCTTTTGCAGATGCTTGGGCAGGCTGCGTGCGTTGCCCTGCGGAGCCTGGGCTTCTGGGCGCAGCCATTCGCCCAGGCCCTCTTCGACGGCGCTGAACTGCATTTTGCTCAAGGTGCGCGCCCGGGCCTGGCGCAGGCCTGCCTGCAAGCCGTCCACCGTGGGGCCCAGCCGCGAGGGGTTTTGCTCGGTGGCGACAACCGGCACCTGCATGAGAGCCGCCAGCTGGGCCAGCCGGGCGGCATTGGCGACTACAGCAGCGGCATCCAGCATGGCGGGCATCAACCGGGCCTGGTAATCCATCAGCACCAGCTGGCATTCTTGGGCATCTAAAAGCATGGTTTGTCCTGGGTTGTGGTGGATCGGGGCGGAAATGCGCAGGGGCTATGACAAAATCTCACGATCTCTTCCGAGAATACCGGAACCTCCCACATGCGCACATTTTTCACCGCCCTCCTGGCCGCACTGCTGTGCGTGGGGCTTGCTTGTGCGCAAACCGCAGTTCCTGCACCATCTGGGCCAACTGCACTGCCTGCCGACGATACGCTGGGCAACCTGATGGCCGAAAAGGGCTTGTTGGGCACGGTTGGCAGCATTGGCAGCAAAGTCAGTAATCAGGCGTCTGACCTGGTGGCTTCCACGCTCGGGTTTCTGGGCGTGCCCTACCGAAGGGGCGGGGCCACGCTGGAGACGGGTTTTGACTGCAGCGGCTTTGTCAAGTACATGTTTGAAAACACGCTGGGGCTGGTGCTGCCGCGCAGCGCGGCCCAGCAGGCGGCGGCCACCGAAAAAATCGACTCCAGCGAACTCAAACCGGGTGATCTGGTTTTTTTCAACACCATGCGCCGCACCTTCAGCCACGTGGGCATTTACGTGGGAAATGGCAAATTCATCCATGCGCCCAAGCCCGGCGGTGAAGTACGCATCGAAGACATGAAGACAAGCTACTGGGCGCGCCGCTTTGACGGCGCGCGCCGCGTAGCCACCGACGCCCCATCCGATTCCAAGTAAAGCGAGAGCCTTCCCCCATGCAGCCATTTCACCTCGCCTTCCCCGTGACATCCCTGGCCAAGGCCCGCGCTTTTTATGGCGACCTGCTGGGTTGCCCGGAGGGACGTTCTTCGCCGGAGTGGGTTGATTTCAACTTCTTCGGCCACCAGATCGTCGCCCACCTGAGCCCTGATGAGGCCGGTCACCACAACACCAGCGCAGTGGACGGCGACAACGTTCCAGTGCGTCATTTCGGTATGGTGCTGGAGATGGCCCAGTGGGAGGCGATGGCCGCCAAGCTGCAAAAGGCGGGCATTGCGTTCGTGATTGAGCCGCATATCCGCTTCAAAGGCCAGGTTGGCGAGCAGGCGACCATGTTTTTTCTGGACCCCTGCGGCAACGCGGTGGAGTTCAAGGCCTTTGCCGACCCCAGCCGGCTGTTTGCCAAATAAGAATAGGCCGCTGGCCTAGAGAATGCTGCGCAGGTTCGCCTGCTGCCACCCGGCACCGGCCCACAGCGCGGCGGTTGCCGGGTTCTGGTCCAACAACAATGCGAGCAAGGGGCGCGCCGGCGTAGTCTGCGGATCGGCCAGAAGGACATAACGCGCATCGCATTGCGGGCCATGCGCTTCACTCAAAAGTCCAATCCAATCCATGGCCACCAAACGCTCCAAAGCCGGCTCAAGCTGCTGCGCTGTCAACGCCAGGCGCACGCTCAAGGCGCTTGGGGTCAAGCCTTTGTTCTCGGAGTAGCGCTCGCTGTCCAGCGCCTGCAAAATTTCGAGCGCCACCTGAAATTCAGAGCCTGCACCGGCGCGCCTGCGCGGTGCCCCGTTGAGCAGCGCGGGCACGTAGGCCGTCAAGGTCGCGCCCAGCAACACGATTACCCAGGCGATGTAGATCCAGACCAGCAAAATCGGCACGGTGGCAAATGCACCGTAGACAACCGAGTAGGTAGGCACTTTGCTCAGGTAATAGCCCAGCACGCGCTTGGCAATCTCCAAACACACCGCCACGAATAAGCCCCCCATCCAGGCGTGGCCCCAACGCACATGCGTGTTGGGCACGTACTGGAACATGGCCGCCATAACCGCCGCAACCATGCCGAACTGCACCATATCGAGCACCAACCCCACCCCGCCGGGCAAGCCAGCGACCAGCCCTTTGGACGCGGAAATGGCATACGACGACATACTCACGCTCAGGCCGAAGATGAGTGGGCCCACCGTCATCGCGGTCCAGTAAATCAGAATCCGCTGCCCCAGCGAGCGCGCGGTGCGCACACGCCAGATCGCGTTCAGGGTGCGGTCAATCGTGAAAATCATGGACAGCACGCTGAGCACCAGCACCACGAGACCGGCCAGACCGAGTTTGTTGGCTTTACCGGCAAACAGGGTCAAATAGCCCAGAACCTGGCGCGCGATGTTGTCCGGCACCAGGCTTTCGACCAGCCACTTCTGGGTGACGTCCTGAAATTTGTTAAAAACCGGAAAAGCCGTGACGACCGCCAGCACCACGGTGATCATGGGCACCAGCGCAATCGTGGTCGTGAAGGTCAGACTACCGGCCGTGACGCCCAAGCGGTCCTGCGCGAAGCGCTCACGCAGCGTGGCAAAGGCCTCGCGCCAGCGCAAGTTCCACAGGTCGCCGAACCAGGCTTGAAATCGGTCAAATCTGCGCATAGGTCGATGATGCCACCGGCGGCTCGTTGCGCTCAGGCACGGCCGCTGGAGCGGCTCATCCAGGCTGCCAGCGCGCTTTCGCACTGCGCGGCATTTTCGAAACGCACCGGGTGTATGCCAAACGCCGCTGCCGCGTCCACATTGACCTGCATGTCATCGATGAATACCGAATCTGCGGCTTCGATGCCGCAATGGCGCAGCGTGTGGGCGTAAATGCCGGGCTCCGGTTTGCACAGACCGACCTGGCAGGAGATCACCCGCGCGCTGAACACATCCCAAAAGCTATAGGTCTGCTCCAGATAGGTCAGCGCATGGTGCGGCATGTTGGATAGGCAATACAGGCTGTGGCCCGCCGCATGCAGACGCCGCATCAGGGCTACCGTGTCCTGCTTCAGGCGCAGACTGGCCAAAACATGATCAAAAAAATCAGCCACCGCATCCGGCGACCATGCAGTGCGCGCAGCGGCCCGGTGAATCGCATCGTCCCGCACCAAGCTGCCGCGGTCCAAGGCCAGCCAATCCGGGTGCTGAAGGATGTGGGTCATTGCTGTTTGTCGCAACGCCGGGTCATCAAACGCCTGCGCGCAAATAGCCTGCGGGCTCCAGTCCACCACCACGCCGCCGAGGTCAAAAATCAGGTTCATAAGGTCAGAAAGCTTAACCCAGACATTTCGCGTTAAGGCCCCTGTCCCGTTTACAGCGAAAATGTGCGCACATGAATGCATTGAACACTGTGCCCCAAGCGCCCGCTGACTCCTCCACCAACCTGGTTGACCGCACACGCTGGATGGCCGTGGGCAGCTTGTTGGGACTCATTGCGTTGAGCCTGGTGTGGGAATTGTGGGCTGCACCGCTGCGTCCGGGCGGCTCGCTGCTGGCGTTCAAGGCGGTGCCTTTGTGTGTGCCGCTGGCGGGACTGTTGAAAAACCGGATGTACACCTACCGCTGGGTGAGTTTGCTGGTGTGGCTGTACTTCACCGAGGGCGTTGTGCGCGCCTGGGGTGACCGGCCCCCGGGCAATTGGCTGGCCTTGTTGGAGGTCATTTTGTGTCTGCTACTTTTTGCTGCCTGTGCCTGGCATGTGCGGCTGCGTTTCAGGAATGCCCGCGATGCCGCATAGCGCCTTTTTGCACACCCTGCGCGAATTGCTCGGGGCTTCCCACGTTTTGACCGACGGCGACTTGAGCGCCTATGAATTGGACTGGCGTGGCCGCGAGCGTGGCAAAGCGCTGGCGGTGGTGCGCCCCGGTTCGACACCGGAGGTAGCGGCGGTGGTGAAAGCCTGCGTCGCTGCTGGCGTGAGCATGGTTCCGCAGGGCGGCAACACCGGCATGGTCGTCGGCTCCACCCCGGACGCCTCGGGCGAACAGGTGGTGATCAGCCTGGGTCGCATGAATGCCGTGCGCAAACTGGACGCCGATAACCTGACCATCACGGTGGATGCGGGCTGCGTGCTTCAAAACCTGCAAACGGTATGCGAAGCGGCCGGACTGCTCTTCCCGCTGAGCCTGGCCTCGCAAGGCAGTTGCACGATTGGCGGCAACCTGGGCACCAACGCGGGGGGCACGCAGGTGGTTCGATTTGGCAATACGCGCGATCTGTGCCTGGGCCTGGAAGTGGTCACGCCGCAAGGCGAGATATGGGACGGCTTGACCGGCCTGCGCAAGGACAACACCGGCTACGACCTGCGGCATCTGTTTATCGGCTCGGAAGGGACGCTGGGCATCATCACCGCCGCGGTCATGAAGCTGTACCCCGCACCACGGGCCAAGATGACCGCGCTGGTGGCCCTGCCCTCGCTGGCCGCGGCGGTTCAGCTGTTGGGTTTGGCCCATGGCCATCTGGGCGCGGGACTCACCGGCTTCGAGGTCATGGGGCAGTTTGCGTTGAGCCTTGTGCACAAACACTTTCCACAACAACGGGTACCGTTTTTTCAAACGGTGCCCTATTGTGTGGTGCTGGAAAACTCGGACACCGAATCCGAAGCCCATGCCCGTGCGCAACTCGAGACCTTGCTGCAAGCCGCTGTGGAACAGGGCTGCGCGGTCGATGCCGTGGTCGCCGAAAACATCGCCCAGGCGCGGGCGCTGTGGCATATCCGCGAGAGCATCCCGCTGGCGCAGGCCAAAGAGGGCTTGAACATCAAGCACGATATTTCCATCGCCGTGTCCCGCATCCCGGATTTCGTGGCGCAGGCCGAAGCGGCGCTGGCGCGCAGCCATCCCGGCATCCGGCTGGTGAACTACGGGCACCTGGGCGATGGCAATCTGCACTTCAACGTGCAGGCGCCGGTTGAAGCCGACGCGCAAGCCTTTTTGCGCGATGAAGAAGGCCCCATCAACGCCGTGGTCTACGCGCTGGTGGATGCCTTCAACGGCTCCATCTCAGCCGAACACGGCATCGGCAGCCTCAAGCGCGAAAAGCTGGCCAAACACAAGTCACCCGTGGCGCTGGACATGATGCGCGCGATCAAACAGGCGCTCGACCCCCATCACCTCATGAATCCGGGCCGCATGCTCAGTCCGGACGACAGCCTGCGCGACGCCACCAACCACTGATGGCGCACACCGTCTTACTGGGACTGGTTTACCTGTCCTTTATCAGCATC
Source organism: Comamonadaceae bacterium (assembly GCA_947450005.1). Lineage (GTDB taxonomy): Bacteria > Pseudomonadota > Gammaproteobacteria > Burkholderiales > Burkholderiaceae_C > Allorhodoferax. The sequence continues at coordinate 7,584 of CANFTU010000077.1, forward strand.
GGCTTGCCCGACGGCATGCTGGGCGTGGCCTGGCCGGCCATACGCCTGCAAATGGAACAGCCCCTGGCAGCGGTCGGGGCCATCACGATGACCATGACGGCATGCTCGGCAGCCTCCAGTCTGCTGGCGGGTGCCGTGGTACAGCGCATCGGCACGGGGGCCGTGGTGGCCGCGAGTTGTTTGTTAACCGCGCTGGGACTGCTGGGCTTCTCGGTGGCGCCGTCCTTCGGCTGGCTGGTGGCGCTGGCGATTCCGCTGGGTGTGGGCGCGGGCGCGGTGGACGCCAGCTTGAACCACTTTGTATCCGCCCACTACTCGTCGCGCCACATGAACTGGTTGCACGGCTTCTGGGGCGTGGGCGCAACCACCGGGCCGCTGGTGATGGGTGTAGCGCTGGCCAGTTCCGGCGGCTGGACGGCCGGTGCCCGCAGCATCGGTCTGCTGCAACTCGGGCTGGCACTGGCCTTGTTTGCCACGGTGTCCTTGTGGTCGCGCGAAACCGGACAAGCACCCGCCGACGCGGATCCACCGCAACAGCCCTCCCCCGAACGCAAGCCCCCGCCTGTGGCCATGTGGCTGGCGCCGTTGTGCTTCTTGTTTTATGTGTCCGCAGAGATGGGCACCGGCTTGTGGGCGGCCAGCATTTTGGTGACCGACCGGGGCCTGTCGGCGGGCGATGCCAGCGTCTGGGTGTCGCTGTATTTCGGCGCGATCACCGTGGGACGTTTTGCGGTGGGACTGGTGGCCAACCGTGTGGGCAACCGCAGGCTGGTGCGCCTGGGCATTCTGGTGGCTATGGCCGGCGCCCTGCTGTTTGCGCTGCCGGGCGTATTCGGGGTGCTCTCGCCTGCGGGCCTGGTTTGGATGGGCCTGGGTTGCGCGCCGATATTCCCGTCGCTCATGCATGAGACTGCCCGCCGTTTTCCGCCGGAAGTGGTGCGCCAACTGATCGGTCGGCAGATGACCTGTGCCTACGCCGGTAGCTCCGTCGTGCCCGCCGCCTTTGGGCTCATGGCCACTTGGGCCGGCCTGCAGACCGTGATGCCGGTGGTGGTGGCGCTCTTGCTCATCCTGCTGCTGGTCACGTCCCGCCTTGATCGTCTGACCTGAGGTCAAGCCGCGCCGCCTAGAATTCGCCCACCTTCTGCCCATCTTTCATGCCAGTCGATCCCTCCCGCCCTATCCGCCAGCAATATGAAGACCTGCTGCGCCATGCCTTCACGCAGGGGGTTACGAAGTCAGACCGCACCGGCACCGGCACCACCAGCGTGTTCGGCTACCAGATGCGGTTTGACCTGAATGAGGGCTTCCCGCTGGTCACCACCAAGAAGGTGCACCTGCGCTCCATCATTCAGGAATTGCTCTGGTTTCTCACCGGCTCCTCCAACAACAACTGGCTCAAAGAGCGCGGCGTGTCGATTTGGGACGAATGGGCCAAACCCGATGGCGATCTGGGCCCGGTCTACGGCGTGCAGTGGCGCAGCTGGCCCACGCCGGATGGACGCCACATCGA
>CANFTU010000078.1 GCA_947450005.1 Comamonadaceae bacterium
GCGCAACTGGCCGGCGACATCGCCAGCACGATTTTTCACCCGGTTGGGACCACCAAAATGGGACGCAGTGACGACCCCATGGCGGTGGTGGACGCCCGGCTGCGGGTCTTCGGCGTCAGTGGCCTGCGGATCGTCGATGCGGGTGTTATGCCGGTGATCACCAGTGGCAATACCAACTCACCCACCCTGATGATTGCTGAAAAGGCGGCCCAGTGGATCGCCGAAGATGGGCTGCGAACTACGGGAAACACCTGATACCGAAGGCCCTCGACGCGCACTACAGTGCCGAGGATGAGATGTTTGCTCTGGTGCCTGTGCGGCGCAAGTAGTGATCCGAGGAGACTGAAGAATATAAAAAGCCCCGCGCAAGCGGGGCATTTTCATTGGGAAAGAGAAGTTGCCCCGGTCCGGGGTGGGGGCCACACCACATCGGCCGCATTGCGGGGGATGCCAAGCGGCGCGGAGGCCTGGCCTTTGCTGACCGCCTCCATATCCTGCTCATTCGGGTATTTGCCCAACAGCCAGTAATCCAGCACACGCCGGGCAATCGGGGCGGCGTGTTCGGCACCAAAGCCGGCGTTTTCCACCACCATCGCCAGTGCAATCGTGGGCTTATCGGCCGGGGCATAGGCAATATAGAGCGCGTGGTCGCGCATGTGCTCGGCGACTTTGCTGGCGTCGTATTTTTCATTCTGCCCCAGGCCCACCGCCTGCGCTGTTCCGGTTTTACCCGCGCTGACATAAGCGGCACCGGTGAATGCGCGGGCCGACGTACCTGCCACGGTAACGCCAACCATCGCTTCACGTATGACGTCAATATGCGCCGACGACAAGCCCAGATTCACCGGGTCAGGGGCTTTATTCGCAGTCTTCACGCCGCTGACAGCGTCCACGGTGGCGCTGACCAAGCGCGGGGGAAAGCGCACGCCGTTGTTCGCCAGCGTTGCAGTTGCTTGCGCCAGTTGCAACACGGTGAATGCGTTGTAACCCTGTCCAATGCCCAGCGAAATCGTCTCGCCTGCATACCACTTTTGCTGCTCGGGTTTGCGGTAGGCGCGGCGCTTCCAGTCGGTGGATGGCAAGAGCCCGCGTGCCTCACCCAGGATATCGATGCCCGTGTAATCGCCGAATCCCAAGCGGTGCATCTGCTCGTAAATTGTGTCCACGCCCATCTCGTTGGCCAGGGTGTAATAGTAAGTATCGCAGGAGGCGACGATCGACAGGTACATGTTCACCCGGCCGTGCCCGCCCTCTTTGTCGTCCCGGAAACGGTGGTTGCCGAACATGAAGTAACCCGGATCGGAGACGGCGTATTCGGGCGTGCGCGCGTTGGTCTCCAAAGCCGCCAAAGCCATAAAGGGCTTGTAGGTTGAACCGGGCGGATACGTCCCGCGCAATGCGCGGTTGAGCAGCGGCTTGTCGGGCGAGAGATTGAGCTGCTGCCAGTTTTCCACGTCAATACCGTCGACGAACATATTGGGATCGAAGGTGGGCTTGCTCACAAACGCCAGAACCTCGCCGGTGCGGGGATCCAGCGCGACAAAAGCACCGCGCCGCTGTCCGTACATTTGTTCTACCAAGTGCTGCAGTTTGATATCCAGCGAAAGCACCACGGTATCGCCCGGCGTGGCGGGGTTGCTCGACAGACGCCGAACCGCCCGTCCTCCGGCAGAGGTCTCAACGTGCTGCATGCCGGTCGTCCCGTGAAGCTGGCGCTCATAACTTTGCTCCACGCCGAGCTTGCCGATGTATTCCGTACCCCGGTAATTGGCCAGATCATCCGCCTGCTCAATCGCCTCTTTTTCGGTCTGATTGATGCGCCCGATGTAGCCAATCACGTGGCTGGCCAATTCGCCGTATGGGTAACTGCGAAACAAACGCGCCTTGATTTCCACGCCGGGGAAGCGGAACCGGTGCGCAGCAAATCGGGCTACCTCCGCATCAGAGAGGCGGTTGCGAATCGGCAGCGACTCAAAGCTGCGGGACTCTTCCATCAACTTTTTGAAGCGGCGCCGATCCCGGGGGCTTATGTCCACCACCTGCGACAAGGCCTCAATCGTTTGCTCCAAATCGCCGCTTTTAGAGGGGATGATCTCCAAGGTGTACGCGGAGTAATTCGACGCGAGTACCACCCCGTTGCGGTCCAGAATCAAACCACGGTTGGGGACGACAGGGACAATCGCGGTGCGGTTGCTCTCGGCCTGTGCCAGCAGGTCCTCGTGGCGCCATATCTGCAAATAGGCCAGACGCAACAGCAGCAACAAAAAGCAGACCGCGACCACCACCGTGAATACAAATATGCGGTGCCGGAAACGCTCCAGCTCCGCGTCAATATTGCGCAACTGCGTCATAGCGGGCGCACTATCCCCGCCTCAAATCGGACGGGTCGCATCAGGATTGGGCGCGCGGTGCTGGGGCGCAAACAACAGCAAACTCACCAAGGGCCACAACAAGGACTGCAAGACCGGAGCCAACACCAGGTCCCAATCCGGCAAAGCGCCGCCGGCGAGCAACCGCAACACCCATGCCACCAGGTGGGCCACCACAAAAAGCGGGAGAATTTGCAAGGCTTGTCCACGCAAGCCAAACCATAGCATGCGGCGGTGGATCGTTATCGCAAAGTAACTCAAGATGATGTAGGCCAACGCATGCTGGCCCATCAAACTCCCTTGGTGCACATCCATCAACAGACCGAAGATGAAGGCCGCACCAATCCCTACCCGGTTGGTTTGGTGCACGGTCCAAAAAATCAGCACGATGGCCAGCAAGTCCGGGGCCCATGCGGCACGGCCCAGCAGTGCCATGTTCAAAAATATGTTTAAAAAAAACGCCAGGACCAAGCTGCCCCAGATAAAAGCCGGCTTCGCCGGTAGCAGCAGGCGCTGCCCCACGGGCATGATCATCTTTTGCTCCGTGTGTGGGGCGGGCTGACCGCATCCTCGGGGCGCGGCGGCATTCCATCGGTCAGCGTGTCCAGCACCAAGACATACCCAGCACCTGCAACCAGTGCCACTGGCACACAGTAAATCTGGGCAAAAACGGCATTCACCTGGCGGTCTACTTTTTCCACCCGCGCCACCGGCAAGCCGGCCGGGTACACGCCGTCAACGCCGCTGGTGGTCAGCAAATCCCCTACTTCCACGTCCGCGTTGGCGGCCATAAAGCGCAGCTCCATGGCATCGGCATGACTGGACGTGTCGCCATACACAATACCGCGTGCGCCGGTCCGTACGTTCAGCACGGGCGTGGCATGGTCCCGATCCGTGATGAGCGTGACTTCGCTGTTCAGCAAGAACACCCGCGTCACTTGGCCCAGAACGCCCTTTTCGTCAATCACCGGCGAGCCCAATTTCACGTCTTGGGCCTGCCCACGGTCAATCACCACCTTGCGGGTATAGGGATCTGCCGCGTCGTACAGAACCTGCGCCGCTTTTGCGGACACAGCCAGCGTCGGACGCAGCTCAAGCAGTGCGCGTAAGCGCCGGTTTTCCAGCGCGAGTTGTTCCACTTGGTAGGCCCGTTCAGACTGCTGCCGCAACTGGTCCAGCAGGCCGGTATGCACGGCGTCGGCAGATTGCACTTTGCCAATGAAATCGACCACCTCGCCGGCAATCAGGGCCGGGCGCTGCGCCAACCACTGCATCGGGAATAACACCGCCTGCAGCACCACGCGGGCAGGTTGCAGCATCTGGAAACGGGTATCAGCGACCATCAAAAAGACGGCGGCTGCGCTGAACACGATCAGCTTGGAAAAAGCGGAAGCACCCTGGCGGAAAAATGGCGGAGGGTCCTGATCCAGAACGCCGAATGCCATGGCGGCGCTACCCGGCGCTTATTCGTTGGTGAAGATGGAGCCCAGGCGCTCCATTTGCTCCAACGCAATCCCGCAACCCCGCACCACGCAGGTCAGCGGGTCTTCCGCCACCAGCACCGGCAGGCCGGTCTCCTCCGCCAACAGACGGTCCAAATCGCGCAGCAGCGCGCCACCGCCGGTGAGCATCATGCCGCGGTCGGCGATATCGGCGCCCAACTCGGGTGGGGTTTGCTCCAGCGCGTTTTTAACGGCGGACACAATGTTGTTGAGTGGATCAGTCAGCGCCTCCAGGATTTCATTGCTAGAGATGGTGAAACTGCGCGGGACGCCTTCGGAGAGATTGCGCCCACGCACTTCCATCTCGCGTACCTCCGAGCCGGGGAAGGCCGAGCCGATTTGCTTCTTGATGGCCTCCGCCGTGGGCTCGCCAATCAGCATGCCGTAGTTGCGGCGGATATAGTTGATGATCGCCTCGTCAAACTTGTCGCCGCCCACGCGCACACTGCCCTTGTAAACCATGCCGCCCAGCGAGATCACGCCCACCTCAGTCGTACCGCCGCCGATATCCACCACCATGGAGCCGCTGGCCTCGCTCACCGGCAACCCGGCGCCTATGGCAGCCGCCATGGGCTCTTCGATCAAGTACACATCGCTGGCACCGGCGCCTAAAGCGGATTCCCGGATGGCACGGCGTTCGACCTGGGTGGAGCCACAGGGCACGCAAATGATGATGCGCGGGCTGGGTTTGAACACGCCGCGCGGGTGCACCATTTTGATGAACTGCTTGAGCATTTGCTCGGTGACCGTGAAGTCGGCAATCACGCCGTCTTTCATGGGGCGGATCGCTTCGATGTTGCCGGGCACCTTGCCCAGCATGGCCTTGGCTTCGCGGCCAACGGCCTGGATGGACTTTTTGCCTTGGGGTCCGCCTTCGTGGCGAATGGCCACCACCGAGGGCTCGTCCAGCACGATGCCCTTGTCACGCACAAAAATCAGGGTGTTGGCGGTGCCCAGGTCAATCGCCAGATCGGTGGAAAAATAACGGCGAAAACTTGCAAACATGAAAAATCCTATCGGCCCGTTGCCAGCAATCGCGCGCAAAAAGCCCTTGTTCTGGAAAAAAAGGGGGGGTCTGTCTGGAAACGCGCCGCATTTCCGAATCCAAATCGGGCCTGCGGGGCGGCTCAGCTAAAGGCAGGATAATACCCCAAGCCCTATAAAGGGGCATGGTTTAGCGGCACGCAAACACCTTCTTGTCCCCCTCTCTTATCGCTTTTCACCCATGTCTTTGAATCCTGCTGACATCTCGCGGATCGCCCGGCTGGCGCGCCTGGAGCTCGCGCCTGTTGAACATGAACAAATGCTGGAAAAAATTAACGCGTTCTTCAGCATCGTGGAGCAAATCAAAGGGGTCAACACCGACGGCGTGGAGCCGATGGCGCACCCGGTGGATGCGATGCAGGGCAGCGGGCCGATGGCGCTGCGCCTGCGCCCCGATCTGGCCAGTGAGCCCAACGACCGCGAGGCCAACCAGCGCAGCGCCCCGGCGGTCGAGCGCGGCCTGTTCCTCGTGCCCAAAGTGATTGAGTAAGCGATGACTGATCTGCACCATTTGAGCGTGGCTGAACTGGCTGCGCTGCTCAAGAACAAACAAGTCAGCGCCGTGGAAGTCGCCACCCGTTTTCTCGCACGACTTGGCGGCAACGCCCACAACGCGTTTTTGGATATCAACAGCGAAGTCACGCTGGAGCAAGCGCGCGCCTCCGACGCCAAACTGGCGGCCGGCACAGCCGGGCCGCTGGAAGGCGTGCCCATTGCGCACAAAGACGTTTTTGTGACCAAAGACTTTGTCACCACGGCCGGCTCCAAAATCCTGAGCGGCTACCGCTCGCCCTTTGACGCCACGGTAGTGCGCAAGCTGCGCGAAGCCGGCATGGTGAGCTTGGGCAAACTCAACTGCGACGAGTTCGCCATGGGTTCGAGCAACGAAAACTCGGCGTTCGGGGCCGTCAGCAACCCATGGGAGAGCAGCCATGTTCCAGGCGGCTCCTCCGGCGGCAGCGCGGCTGCGGTGGCGGCGCGCCTGACGCCTGCGGCTACGGGAACCGATACCGGCGGCTCCATCCGACAGCCCGCAGCTTTTTGCGGCATCACCGGCATCAAGCCCACGTACGGGCGGGCGTCGCGCTACGGCATGGTGGCATTCGCATCCAGCTTGGACCAGGCCGGGCCGATGGCGCGCAGCGCTGAGGACTGCGCGTTGTTGCTGTCTGCCATGTGCGGGCCGGATGTGGATCGGGATTCGACTTCGCTGGATGTGGCAGGAGAAGATTTCTCTCGCGATTTGTCGCGCCCACTGGCGCGGGCCGGAAAAGATGGTGGAGCTTTGCGAGTTGGTGTTCCGAGTTCATGGCTCGCAATAGAGCAAGGTCGCCCGGCGGGCGATGTCGATGGGTGCTCACCCAAGGTTCGCGATGCAATAAAAGATGCCCTTCATAGACTAGAGGTTGAAGGAGCAGAAGTTATTCCAATCGAACTTCGGAACACTGGTTTGGCGATCCCCGTCTACTACATCGTCGCCTGCGCCGAAGCCAGTTCCAACCTGAGCCGCTTTGACGGTGTCAAGTTCGGGCACCGCGCGGCGCAGTACGGCGACTTGCTCGACATGTACCAGAAGACCCGCAGCGAAGGCTTTGGCGACGAGGTCAAGCGCCGCATCATGACCGGCGCTTATGTGCTGTCACACGGCTACTACGACGCCTACTACCTGCAAGCGCAAAAAATCCGGCGCATGATTGCCGACGACTTTCAGCGCGCCTTTGCGGAATGCGATGTGATCGCCGGGCCGGTGGCCCCGACGACGGCTTGGAAGCTGGGCGAAAAAGCCGACGACCCGGTGGCCAATTACCTGGCTGACATCTTCACCCTGCCCGCCTCGCTGGCCGGGTTACCGTGCATGAGTGTGCCGGTGGGTCTTGGCGAAGGCAACATGCCTGTCGGCATGCAGCTCATCGGCAACTATTTGGATGAGGCGCGCTTGCTCAACCTTGCGCACCAGTTCCAAATGGCGCACCCGGAATGCCATAACGCCCAACCGGAGAACCTGGCATGAGCGCGGCCAAACTCGTCCATGGCTACGAAGTCGTTATCGGCTTCGAAACCCACACCCAGCTATCCACCGAGAGCAAAATTTTCAGCCGCGCATCCACGGCCTTTGGCGCGGAACCCAACACCCAAGCCTGCGCGGTGGACCTGGCCTTACCCGGCACGCTGCCGGTGATGAACCGGGCTGCCGTCGAATGCGCCATCAAGCTCGGACTGGCATTGGGTTCGCACATCGCCCCACGCAGCGTGTTCGCGCGTAAGAACTATTTCTACCCAGACCTGCCCAAGGGCTACCAGATCAGCCAGTTTGAGATTCCGGTGGTGCAAGGCGGTGCGGTGTCTTTCTTTCTGGATGGCGAGCCCCAAACCGTGCGTCTGGTGCGCGCGCATCTGGAAGAAGATGCGGGCAAATCGCTGCACGAAGACTTCATCGGCCAATCCGGTATCGATCTGAACCGCGCGGGGACGCCCTTGCTGGAAATCGTGACCGAGCCTGACATGCGCAGCAGCGAAGAGGCCGTGGCCTACGCCAAAGAGCTGCACAAAATCGTGACCTGGATTGGTATGTGCGACGGCAATATGCAAGAGGGCTCATTCCGCTGCGACGCCAACGTGTCGGTGCGCAAACCCGGCGCGGCGCTGGGCACCCGGCGCGAGATCAAGAACCTCAACAGCTTCAAGTTCATGCAGCAGGCCATTGACTACGAGGTGCGCTGGCAGATTGAGCAACTTGAAGACGGCCACGCGATTCAACAAGCCACGGTGCTCTTCAACCCGGACACCGGCGAGACCCGCGCCATGCGCACCAAAGAAGACGCCGCTGATTACCGCTACTTCCCTGATCCGGATTTGCCGCCGCTGGTGATTGCGCCCGAATGGGTGGAGCGCGTGCGAAGCGAGATGACCGAGTTGCCCCGCGCGATGGCCGAGCGCTTTGTGCGGGACTACGGGCTGCCGGAATACGATGCGGCGACGCTCACGCAGAGCAAAGCCATGGCGGCGTATTTTGAAGAGACGGCCAAAGCCTGTGGCAGCCCCAAGCTGGTGAGCAACTGGATCATGGGGGAGGTGTCGCGGCGCATGAATGCCGGCGAATTGGCGTTAGACCAACTGCCGGTCAGCAGCGCACAACTCGCTAATTTGATTAGCCGTATCGCTGACGGCACGATTTCCAACAGCGCGGCCAAGCAGGTGTTTGACGCTCTGTGGACCGAAGGCGGTAGCGTGGACGCCATCATCGAAGCCAAAGGCCTCAAACAAATGAACGACTCCGGCGAACTGGAGAAGATCATCGACGAGGTGCTTGCCGCCAACCCCAAAAACGTCGAAGAATACAAAGCCGGTAACGCCAAAGCCTTGAACGGCCTGGTCGGCCCCATCATGAAGGCGAGCAAGGGCAAGGCCAATCCGGCGCAGGTCAACGCGTTGTTGCTGAAGAAGCTGGGTTGAAGCAGCGGCGGCCTGTGCCCGATCATGCTGTGACACCTGACGACCGCCAGTATTCAGAAGCAACACGCCTGCTGACGCAGGGCGATTTGGTGCAGGCCCGGGCGCTTTTCGAAGACCTGTTGCGGCGCCACCCGGACCATTTTGATTGCGTGCGCCGATTGGCCATGATCGCGGTGAAGACCGGTCGCTACGCGGACGCGGTCACCTTGTGCTGCCAGGCCCTGGAAATCCATCCGGCCAGTGCCGAGACTTACATCGACATGGGATCGGCCATGTTCAGACTGGGGCAGGCGCAGGCGGCCTTGGAGTGCCTGGATGCTGCGATCCAGCTGGACGGCACAGCCGCGCAGGCCCACAACAACCGGGGCTTGGCTCTGAAGGCACTGGGTCGCCTCCAAGACGCCGAGGCGTGCTACCGGCAGGCCATTACCTTGGATACGGGCTCGAAAGAAGCTTGGCTGAATTTGGGGGTTGTGCAGCGGCAGTTAAACCATCACGACGCCGCGTTGGCCAGTTACAGCCAGCTAATTGCCTTGCATCCCGACTATGCCCGCGCCTACGTGAACAAAGGCCTCGTATTGCACGATATGGGCTCCCTGTCTGAGGCCATTTCCCAATTTGATGCAGCGCTGCGAATCCAGCC
>CANFTU010000079.1 GCA_947450005.1 Comamonadaceae bacterium
GAGACGCAAACGCATGAACTGCTTCGGAATAACCTGCAGATTCTTTGGCTCACCGGCGGACAGTTATTGCTTTTGCTAATTTTGGCCTGGGGCTTGTTGTGGCGCAGCCGCATCCAGCAGCGCACGGAAAAAGCCCTCTTGCAACACAACGCGGCCTTGCAGGAAGCACGTCAAGCTGCCGATAAGGCGAACCTGAGCAAGAGTATTTTCCTGGCCAACATGAGTCACGAGTTGCGCACCCCATTCAATGGCGTCATGGGTTTGCTGGGTTTGTTGTCAAAAACTCCTCTCACTACGGAGCAGGCCGACATGGTCCAAGTGGCCAACGATTCAGCCCGCCATTTGTCGCGTTTACTGAACGATACCTTGGACTTGTCGTCTCTGGAGGCGGGCAAGATCACCTTCACGATGGAGCCGGTTCATCTCGCGCATTTTTTGCACTCCATTGAGGCAACCTTCAGACCGATGGCAGCGCAGAAAAATGTGCAGTTGGACATCACCAACGAGATTGCAGAAGACCTGTGGATGGAGACCGACAGCACGCGCTTGCGGCAAATCCTGTTCAACCTGCTGCACAACGCCTTCAAATTCACACAGCGCGGGCGGGTTGCGCTGGCAGTCCGCGTCTTTGAAGACGCGCACCAGCAATGGCTGGAGATGAACGTAGAAGACACCGGAATTGGAATGGACCAGCAGGCAATTAGCCAGTTGTTCCAACGGTTTTTTCAGGTGGACTCGGGGCTTTCGCGTCAATTTTCGGGTGCGGGTTTGGGCCTGCACATTTCGATGGCGCTGGCCCGCCGCTTCCACGGCGATATCACGGTGCAAAGCAAGGTTTCCGAGGGCTCGCGGTTCACGGTGCGCTTGCCTTTAAAGACGGTGGCTGCACCGGCGTCGCGAGAAGCCCGTGCCGTCGCGTCCGTGCAGGTTTCGGAGCCTGTGCGCGGTATCCGCATCCTGGTCGCCGAGGATCATCCGGTCAACCAAAAATTCATGTCGCTGCTGTTGCAGCGGCTGGGCCATACAGCAACGCTGTGCGAAAACGGTGAGGTCGCTTTGAATGCCTTCCACACCGGCGAATACGAATTGGTTTTGATGGACATCCATATGCCGGTCATGGATGGCCTGGCCGCCACGCGGGCAATCCGCGCTTTGCCCGGCCCCCGGTGCCAAGTACCCATCATCGCCCTGACCGCCGACGTGTTGCAAGAGGCGCGTGACCAAGCCAAGGCCGCCGGGGTTGATGCTTTTGTCACCAAACCCGTCACACAGGAAGACTTGGAGGCTGCGATGGCAACCGTGCTGGCGCGCACCACATCGCCTGACCGCCAGCTGGCCAACTGCTGAGGCGCTTTAACGCGCCAGCGCCTTGAGCGCCAGTTTGATTCCCTCACTCACGCCCACATCTGCGGGCAGGGCTTTGAGCGCCAGGGCCGCTTCTTTGTCGTTGTAGCCCAAAGCGATCAGGGCCTGCAAGATGTCGGACTGCGCCGGGCTGCCGCTGGCGGCAACTGCACCGATGTCGGCACCCAGTTTGCCTTTGAGCTCCAGCAGCAGGCGTTCAGCGGTTTTCTTGCCGATGCCCGGTACCTTGGTCAGGCGCGCGCTGTCTTGCAAGGTGACGGTTTGCGCCAACTCGGCCACGCTCAAACCCGACAGCACCGCCAGCGCCATGCGCGGGCCTACGCCAGTGATCTTGATCAGCTCGCGAAAAGCCTCGCGCTCGGCATGGGTGGCAAAGCCGTACAGGATTTGCGCGTCCTCACGCACCACAAAATGGGTGAGCAATGTGACCCGCTGGCCGCTGGCGGGCAGGTTATAAAAAGTGCTCATGGGCACCTGCACCTCGTAGCCCACGCCGTTGCAGTCCACGATGACTTGCGGGGGGTTTTTGTCGCTCAAGGTGCCAGTCAGTTTGCCAATCATGGGGGTCCCCGGGTAAGTCCTATCATCGGTGCTCCGCCACCGGCCCGCAGGCCACAGGCGCAGGCTGTGAGGGATTATCGACCTTGGTACTCAGACACCTTTTTTCGCCGCTGAACAACACCCGCCTAGGCCATTTGTGCGGCCCCACCGACGCCCATCTGCGCGCGGTGGAAGCGGCGTTGGGGGTGCGCATTTCGCACCGGCACGAGCAGTTCAAGGTTGAGGGTTCTAAAGCCCCGGCGCACCGGGCCATGGAAGTTTTGCAGGCCTTGTACGAAATCTCGGCCCGGCCTATCGATGCGGAAACCGTGCAACTGATGCTCAGCGGCGAGGCGCAGGCATCGGACGCCGATGGCCCCAGCCTGGCCACCCGCCGCGCCGACCTCAAGCCCCGCAGCAGCAACCAGGCGCGCTACCTGGACAACATCGCCAGCCATGACATCACCATCGGCATCGGCCCGGCTGGTACCGGCAAAACCTATCTGGCCGTTGCTGCTGCCGTGGACGCGCTGCAACGCAACGCGGTGCAACGCATCATCCTCACCCGCCCGGCGGTAGAAGCCGGTGAGCGCCTGGGCTTTTTGCCCGGCGACCTCAACCAGAAAGTCGACCCCTATTTGCGCCCGCTCTATGACGCGCTCTACGACCTGATGGGCTTTGATCAAGTGCACAAAGCCTTTGAGCGCCAGGCGCTGGAGATTGCGCCGCTGGCCTTCATGCGCGGGCGCACGCTCAACAACGCCTTCGTCATCCTGGACGAAGCGCAAAACACCACGCCCGAGCAAATGAAGATGTTTTTGACGCGCGTGGGCTTTGGCACCAAGGCGGTAATCACCGGCGACGTCAGCCAGATCGACCTGCCCAAAGCCCAGCTCAGCGGCCTGATTGACGCGGAGCGCACGCTGCGCCGCATCGACGGCATCGCCATCACCCACCTCACCAGTGCCGATATCGTGCGGCATCCGCTGGTGGCACGCATTGTGGACGCCTACGACGCCGTGGCGCGGCTGGAATCCGACATCAGCGATGTGCCAGACGCGCCCCCCGAGCCGCCCCGCAGCGACCTGCCCAAAACCCGCTCGCCCCGATTGCGGGCGATGCCGCGCTAACCCGAAAAAACCGCACGCGCCATGCTGTCCCCGTTGCGCCTGTCCTTGCAGTTTTCAAAACTGTCCACCCCCGGCCCGCACCGCGCCGCCCTGCCCCGCCAAAGCGTGGCGCGCTGGATCCGCCACGCCCTGGCGCGGGAAGCAGAAATAACCGTGCGCATCGTCGACGAAGCGGAAGGTCTGGCGCTGAACACCGACTACCGCAAGCAAGACCACGCGACCAACGTGCTGACCTTTGACTACAGCCGCGAACCCGTGGTGTGCGCCGACCTGGTCTTGTGCGCGCCGGTGGTGGCGCGCGAGGCGCTGGAACAAGGCAAGTCCCTGCAAGCCCACTACATCCACCTGATCGTCCACGGCACCCTGCACGCCCAAGGCTGGGACCACATCAAAGCCGCTCAAGCGCGGGCCATGGAAGCGCGGGAGGTGGAAATACTGGCGGGCTTGGGGGTGCGCAATCCGTATTGAAGGGCCTTAGCGGGCCCCGGCGCACCAACCTGGCGTCAGGTACGCTTATTCGGAGAGAGCCGGCGCGTCGTTCGCGCTGTCAAAGCCGGCCAGACGGCGGATGCCGTTGAAGGTCTTTTGGTAATAACTCTCGCTCAGGGAATTTTCGGTCACCTTTTTGAGCACCGACGAGGCATGCACAAAGCGGCCGTCGCCGATGTAGACGCCGACGTGGGAGTTTTGTTTGCCCGTGGTGTTGAAAAATACCAGATCGCCGACCTGGATGTCACGCAGCTGAACGGGCACACCCAGCTTGGCCATATTGGCGGCTTGATGGGGCAGATCGGCCAGCCCCAAGCGTTGCCAAATTTGCTTGATCAGCCCGCTGCAATCCAAACCGGTGTCTTGGGAACTGCCGCCCAGGCGGTAGCGGGTTCCCATGAAGTCGCTGGCAATCCGCCTCAGGCGCTGGTCCCAGCTCGGGGCTGGCGGAGGGGACTCGGCGCCATTTTTGCTCTGGACGGCAGCAGCATTCAGGCTGGCGGCGGGAACCTCTTGCGCCCAGGCACTGGCGGACACGACGAACGCACCCAAAACCAGCCCGATGGCTCGTGTGCGAACGAGGCGATGCAGCTGGCTGCTCATTCCCGCACCTTGGCGGATGGAACTGTTTTTGCCGCCCAGTCGACCAAGGCCTTGCGGCTGGCGTCATTGGCCGGCACGCGCAAGAACTGGCCGCTGAATTTGGCGTTGTCGGCCAACCAGTTGACCAGGTGGCTGGCGTCCTCGCGCTCGTCGGCTTGCGGCACTTTGCGCTCGCTGAAGCGCAGGGGCAGAAACTCCACCCCCAGCAACTCGCCCTTGGGGCCGAGTTGCACGCCGCCAATGGCCGTCATGGCGGCCATACTGCGGATGGACAAACCGCCGACGCCGACAAAGTTACCCAGGGAGTGGAAGATCGGACGCCCCTGGTAGCACTCGATAGCCCGCAACACGTGGGGCCCGTGGCCGACGACCAGGTCGGCGCCTGCGTCAATGACAGCACGGGAAAAAGCCACCGCATTGCCCCTGTCTTCGCCCAAAAAAAGCTCGTTGCTGTTGCCGTGAAATACCGCGTCATCGCCTTCCGCGCCGCCGTGAAAAGTCACCACCACGTAGTCGGACTGCGCTTTGGCCTGCGCGACCAACTGGCTGGCCGCTGACAGGTCTTGCACCATGTTCTGGTGGGGGTAAAAACCAAAACCCACCAGAGCCACCCGCAAACCCTTGACCTGCAGGCTCGCAAACTGCCCCTTGAGGCCCACCACCGCAATCGTGGCCTGGCGCAGGTTGTCGCCGGTATCGGCAAAGCCTTGTTCGCCGAAATCACGGGCATGGTTGTTGGCCACGTTCAGGGCGGTAAACCCGGTGTCTTTCAAGAGCTTCGCGTAGCGCGGCGGAAACCGGAAGGCATAGGTACGACCGGTACCGGTGACCTTCAAGGTTTTGCTGTAATTCGTCAGGGCGCCTTCCAGATTACCCAAGGTCAGGTCCGTATTCTTCAGATAGGCCTCCACCTGTCCGAAGTACATGGCGTCCCACTCGGCGGGAATGTTCTCCACCAAATGGCTGTTGCCCAACACCAGGTCACCGACGAAACGCAGGGTAATGGGGGCCTGGCTGAGCGCCTGCATCCGCTGCGGCGCGGGGCAGGATTTGGGCGGCGCTGAACTTTGCGCAGCCGCAGTGCCGCAGGCCAGCCCGCAAAAGGCCAGCGCCAAGCCCCGCAGCCAAAGGGCTGCGCCGAAGCTGCGCGGGTGGAATAAAAGTTGGAGCATGGCTGAAACGGGTGGGGGACGATTTTAGGCCCGCATCGGGATCGTCACCGGCCCGTCGTTCACCAACTCCACTTGCATATCTGCACCGAATACACCGGTCGCTACTTCGCTGTGCGCGGCGCGCGCCTGATGGACAAAGTGATCGTACAGGGCGCGGCCCAACTCTGGCGCGGCGGCTTGGGTGAAGCTGGGGCGGTTGCCACCCGAGGTGTCGGCGGCCAGGGTGAACTGGCTCACCAGCAGCAGGCCGCCGTGGAGGCCAGCGCCGTCCAGATCCTGGACGCAGCGGTTCATCTTGCCCTGCGCGTCGTTGAAGATGCGCAGCTTGAGGATTTTGGCCAACAGTTTGTCGGCTTGCGCCGGCGTGTCACCCTGCTCGGCGCACAGCAGCACCAAGAGGCCCGAGCCGATCTGCCCGACAACCGCTCCTTCCACGGTGACGCTGGCGCGACGCACCCGCTGGATGAGCGCCTGCATGCGGGTTCAGGCCAGGGTGAGGCGCACGAACTTGCGCTTGCCGACCTGCACCACATAGGTGCCCGCGCCGAGTTTGAGCCCCTTGTCGCTGACCACCTGGCTGTCCACGCGCACACCGCCACCATCAATCAAGCGGTTGCCCTCCCCCGTGCTGGCGGCAAGACCCGTAGATTTCAGGAGCGCACCAATGGTTTGCGCCGCGCCGTCCGCGCCCAGCGGCAGGCTGATCTCGGCGATCTCGTCCGGAATGCCGCCTTTGCTGCGGTTGACAAAGTCCTGCTCGGCCGCATCGGCCGCAGCGGCGCTGTGAAAGCGTGCGGTAATTTCTTTGGCCAGCGCCACCTTGGCGTCGCGCGGGTTGCGCCCGCCGTCCACCTCGGCTTTGAGCGCGGTAATCTGTGCCTCGCTGTGGAAGCTCAGCAACGTGTACCAGCGCCACATGAGCACGTCGGAAATACCCATCACCTTGGCGAACATGGTGTTGGGCTCCTCCGAAATACCGATGTAGTTGTTTTTGCTCTTGGACATTTTGTCCACGCCGTCGGTCCCTTCGAGCAGCGGCATGGTCAAGATGCATTGCGGCTCCTGCCCGTATTCAGCCTGCAGGTGGCGGCCCATCAGGAGGTTGAATTTCTGGTCGGTACCGCCCAACTCCAAATCGCTCTTCAGTGCCACGCTGTCGTAGCCCTGCATGAGCGGGTACAAAAACTCGTGCACGCTGATGGATTGCCCAGCCTTGAAGCGGTCGTGGAAGTCATTGCGTTCCATCATGCGGGCCACCGTGTAGCGGCTGGCGAGCTGGATCATGCCGCGCGCGCCCAGCGGGTCGCTCCATTCGCTGTTGTAGCGGATCTCGGTTTTGGCGGGGTCCAGCACCAGGCTGGCCTGCTTGTAGTAGGTCTCGGCGTTCGACTTGATTTGTTCGGCGGTCAGCGGCGGGCGGGTGCTGTTGCGCCCGGACGGGTCACCAATCATGCTGGTGAAGTCGCCAATTAAGAAGATGACGGTATGGCCCAGGTCCTGGAGCTGGCGCATCTTGTTGAGCACCACGGTGTGGCCGATGTGGATGTCCGGCGCCGTTGGGTCCAGGCCGAGCTTGATGCGCAGCGGCGTGCCGGAGGCCTCGGACTTTTGCAGCTTTTTGACCCAATCGGCCTGGGGAATGAGCTCCTCACAACCTCGCAGAGTCACCGCCAAAGCGTGCGCCACGTCCGCAGAAACAGGTTGGGCTGCGGGGGCCGCAGCGACGGAATCGGTGGGGGTCATAGAAATGGGAGGAAAAGTGACGCTTAGGTATACTCCCGCCCGGCGTTTGCGAGCGAGTCGAGACGCCCAATTTTAGCCTCGCACCCCTGCTGAACCCTTCGGCGGGCAGCCCGCTGAGCCGGAGTACCCATTTGATCAACGCCTTTTTTCACACCATAGACCGCGCCACGACGCGGTTTGCGGCGTGGATCCACCACTACCCGGAGCGCTTGGCAGCCGCAGTGGCGGCGCTGGCGCTGCTGGCAACCGGGGCCAGCGTGGCCGTTGCCAACCTCACACCGGAAGATCTGCGCATCAGCACCCGCTCCGTTGTGGAAACCGTCGAGCCCCTGTCGGTTCGCGCACAAATCGAGGCACTTTCGCAGCAAGCCCAAGAACTTCACCGGTCGACCCAAAGCCGCAACAACGACAGCGCCGAGGCAATCCTCAAGCGCCTGGGGGTGTCGGATTCGCAAGCCCTGAATTTTTTGCGTGTTGATCCCGAGTTCCAGAAGAACGTGGTGGGCCGCCCAGGCCGCAACCTGCGGGCGCAGACAAACCGGGGCGCAGGATTGATCGAGCTTTCTGCGCGGTGGGTAAACGCAGATGACACCTTCGGACGCTGGACACTGCGCAAGACGGACAGCGGATTTGTCTCCGACGTTCAAACCCTGCCGCTGGTGGCCAGCACCCGACTGGGCAGCGGGACGATCACATCGAACTTGTTTGCAGCGACCGACGAAGCCCAGATCCACAGCGGTATCGCGGTGCAGTTGGCTGAGATTTTTTCGGGTGACGTGGACTTCCATCGCCTGCACCAGGGTGACCGGTTTTCAGTGGTTTATGAAGCACTTCTGGGCGATGACGAGGTCCTGGGATTCGGCAAGGTGCTGAGTGCGGAATTTGTCAGCGGCGAGAAGACCTACCAGGCGGTCTGGTTCCGCCAGCCCGACGATGCCTCCGGCAAAGGGGCGTACTACACACCGCAGGGCGACAGCTTGCGGCGCGCCTTCCTGGCCTCGCCGCTGGAATTTTCACGGGTGACAAGCGGCTTTTCCATGCGCTTCCATCCGATTTTGCAAACCTGGCGGGCCCATCTCGGGGTGGACTACGCGGCGTCGATCGGGACTTCGGCGCGCACCGTAGCCGACGGCGTAGTCTCCTTCTCCGGCGTTCAAAACGGCTACGGCAACGTGGTTTTCGTCCAGCACAGCGGGGGGCAAACCACGGTGTACGCGCACTTGAGCAAGCTGCTGGTGCAGCCGGGTGAAAAAGTTCACCAAGGACAGACCATCGGCTTGACGGGCGCAACAGGCTGGGCGACCGGCCCGCATTTGCACTTTGAATTCCGGGTGAACGGCGTCTTCCAGGATCCGCAAAAATTTGCCCAGAGCGCACCCGGTGCGCCCGTAAGCAGCGCATTGCGTGCTGCATTTTTGCAGCAAACCGCAGCGGCCAAGGCGCAATTGGCAGCCGCCGCTTCGGTCAGCCAGGCCAGCGCACAGTAAGTGGCAGCACGTCAGACGGTGCTGCGCGAACCCCTACCCAAGTGACCCAGGAACAGCTCTACATCGGTTTGATGTCGGGCACATCATTGGATGGTGTTGACGGCGTATTGGTCGATTTTTCGGGTGGACGCGTCCATGTTCTCGGACATGCGACGGCATCGCTGCCCCAGCCGCTTCGAGAAACATTCCACGCACTGAACCAGCCGGGTGACAACGAGTTGCACCGCGCCGCATGTGCGGGCAATGCATTGGCTGAGGTGTACAGCGCGGTGGTGGGTGACTTGCTGGCGGCCAGTGGGACGCCCAGGAACCGGGTGGCTGCGGTTGGCGCGCACGGCCAAACTGTGCGGCACCTGCCGCGCATCCATGGTGCGGTGGGCTACACACTGCAAATCAACCAGCCTGCGCTGCTGGCGGAGCTCTGCGGAATCGATGTGGTCGCCGATTTCAGAAGCCGCGATGTGGCAGC
>CANFTU010000080.1 GCA_947450005.1 Comamonadaceae bacterium
CCGGCCCTATCTGGGCGGCGGCTACGGGCGGCGCGGTGCGTCGCAGGACTTTGTGCGCCAGGCGGTGCTCATTGCCAAAGAAGTTCCGGGTGTGCCGGTCAAATTGCTGTGGTCACGCGAAGAGGACATTCAGCACGACTTTTACCGGCCCGCCGCGCTGTACCGGCAACGCGCGGTGGTCGATGCGCGCGGCCAGTTGCTGGGTTGGCAGGCGCGCCTGGCCTCGCAATCCATCTTGCAAAAAGTGCGACCCGATTCCTTGAAAGACGGGCAGGACTGGCAGGCCGCGGAGTCCTTCCACGACATGCCGTATGCGCTGGCCCATCTCGATATCCGCCACACCGTGGCCCAGATCAACGTACCGGTGGGCTTCTGGCGCTCGGTCTACCACGCGCACAACCCGTTTGCACGCGAAAGTTTCTTGGACGAGGTGCTGATCGCGGCCGGCAAAGACCCGCTGACCGGGCGGTTGGACATGCTGCCTGCAGGCGGGCGCGACCGCCGCGTGTTGGAGGCTGCGGCACATGCGGCGGGTTGGGGCGCCAAACTGGCGCCGGGGCGCTTCCAAGGCTTGGCCGTTCAAGACGCGTACGGCAGTTATGCAGCCTGCGTGGTCGAGCTGTCGGTGGATGCGCAAAAAATGGTGACGGTGCACCGGATCACCGTGGCAGTGGATCCGGGGCAGGTGGCCAATATCGATTCAGCGCGGGCGCAAATTGAAGGCAATGTGGTCTATGCCCTGACCACCGCATTCATGAATGAGATCAACATCCAGGACGGGCGTGTGGTGCAGAGCAATCTGCCCGATTACCCGCTGATGCAGTTGCGCCAAACGCCGCTGATCAACGCGGTGGTGGTGCCCAGCGGGGGCGATGTGTGGGGCGGAATGGGCGAGCCGCCCTATGCGCCGATCACGCCCGCATTGGCTAACGCGATTGCCGCAGCCAGCGGAGTGCGGGTGCGAAGAACGCCTTTCAGCCACGATGGCTTCACTTTGGCCTGATACAGGTTTTTTCTATGACCGATACGACCGCAACGACCGCAACGACACCCTATGTTCCCCCCAAAGTCTGGACCTGGGACCAGGCCAGCGGCGGGCGATTTGCCAACATCAACCGGCCTGTTGCCGGCGCCACGCACGATCAAGACTTACCGCGCGGCAAGCACCCGATGCAGCTGTATTCGCTGGGTACGCCCAATGGCGTGAAGGTGACCATCATGTTGGAGGAGCTCCTGGCCTTGGGCCATGCGGGGGTCGAGTACGACGCCTGGCTGATCCGCATCATCGAGGGCGAGCAATTCAGCAGCGGTTTTGTGGGCGTGAACCCGAATTCCAAGATTCCTGCTTTGTTGGACTGCAGCGGCGTTGAGCCGGTGCGGGTGTTTGAGTCGGGCGCGATCCTGATGTATCTGGCCGAGAAGTTTGCGGCCTTTTTACCCACTGAGCCCGCACAGCGCGCCGAGTGCCTGTCGTGGTTGTTCTGGCAAATGGGCAGTGCGCCGTTTCTGGGTGGAGGCTTCGGGCATTTTTATGCCTACGCCCCGACCAAAATCGAATACGCGATCAACCGTTTTGCCATGGAAGTCAAACGCCAGATGGATGTACTCAACCGCCGCCTCGCCGAGAGCCCCTACATCGCAGGGGACACCTACACGGTGGCCGACATCGCGATCTGGCCGTGGTATGGCGCGACCGCCAAGGGCCTGACCTATGAGGCGGGTGAGTTTCTGAACGTGGCCGAGTACACGCACGTGATCCGCTGGGCCGATGAGATTGCCAAACGCCCGGCCGTGCAGCGTGGGCGCATGGTGAACCGGGTGGTCGGGCCCTTGGATCAGCAGCTCCACGAACGCCACGATGCAGCTGACTTTGACACCCGCACCCAGGACAAATTGCATCCAGTCGCTGGCGCGGTTTGAGCCAAGCCGCATGCGGTCGGTCCGGACAGGGCCCTGTCCATCGGGTAAAGACCGCGTAAACCAGGCGCTTTGCCGCGCTGCCGGGTCAACAGTTTCAGTGGGCGGGCGTTGTAGAAGCAGGCACTTTTGCCTTCACGTTGGAGTACGGTACATGTTCACAAAATCGTTGGTCGCAGGTCTTTTCTCTGTTTTCGTGCTGGGTGCCCACGCGCAGACCCCAGCGGCGCCTGCTGCAAAAGCCCCTGCCGCCGAACCTGCGGCTGCCAAAGCTGCTGCGGCGCCTGCCCCCGCTCCTGCTGCAGCTGCTAAGCCACCGGCAACCACCGGCGTGGCGCCTGCTGCTGATGCGGCTACTGCCCAGCCCGAGGTGAAAAAATCCAAGGCCAATATTTGCCACGACAAGACAAGTCCTGGCTATAAGCAGACAAAAAATTTCACTCCCTACGCCACCATGGATGCGTGTATCAAGGCGGGGGGCCGGGCGCCGAAAAAATAGCTTGGTATCGGCGCACCCCGTTGGGATGGGGTACTAAAAAAAGGGGGCGCCAAGCGCCCCCTTTTGCGTGCGGATGAAGGGTCTGGAAATTCAGGCGCTCAGTGCGGGGTAGTCGGTGTAGCCTTTTTCACCCGGCGTGTAGAAGGTACCCATATCAGGCGCATTCATCGCAGCACCTGCTTGCATCCGGGCCACCAGATCCGGGTTGCAAAGGAAGGGGCGACCAAAGCCGATCAAGTCGGCCTGGCCGGCCGCAAGCGCCGCCTCGGCGCCGTCGCGGTCAAAGCCGCCCGCCAAGATGAAGGTTCCCTTGAATGCTGCGCGCAGCGTGGCCTTGAGCGAGGCAGGGACCGGTGGCGCACCCATGGCGGAATGGTCTAAAAGGTGGACGTACATCAGGCCCATTGCGGAGAGTTCTTTGACCAGCGCCTCGTACTGCGCATCCACCTCGGCGAAGCCACCCGTTCCGTTGAATACGCCGTAAGGCGAGAGCCGGATGCCCACGCGGTTGGCACCAACGGCCGCGACCGTGGCGCGCACCACGTCGAGTGCAAAGCGGTTGCGGTTGGCCGCGCTGCCACCATAGCCGTCGGTGCGGGTGTTGACATTGGCGTTCAAAAATTGCTCGATCAGGTAGCCATTGGCGGCGTGCAGTTCGATACCATCAAAACCGGCTTCGACAGCCAGCTTGGCGGCGCGCGCAAATTCGGCCACGGCGGCGTCCACATCCGCTGGTGTCATGGCATGGGGCTGTGTATGCGGCTGCATGCCCTTGGCGTCGGTGTAGATCTCGCCTTCCAGCGTGGCGCTGGTGGGCCCTACGGCTTGGGCGCCCGCAGGCAGGTTTTCCACGCTGGCGACTCGACCGCAATGCATGAGTTGTACGACGATTTTTCCGCCTTTGGCATGAACCGCTTGTGTGACCAGCTTCCAACCGTTGACATGGTCCTGGTTAAACAGGCCGGGAATCCGGGGGTAGCCCAAACCGTTGGGCGAGGGCGAGGTGCCCTCGGTGATGATCAGACCCGCCGAGGCGCGCTGTTCGTAGTAGCGGGCCATGAGGGCGTTGGGGGTGTTGTGGTCGACGGCCCGGTTGCGGGTCATGGGGGACATGACGGTCCGGTTGGAGAGGCGCGTGTTGCCCGCTGTGTAACTGTCAAAAAGCATGGTGGGTCCCTGGATGTGGAAAGTGAAGAAATAACCGGCGTGGATACGTACATCCACCCGGTTCATGTGGGGCCGTCTTGCCGACCTTCAAGGTGCACTGGCCGCGGAGTGGCCGTATGGTGCGCCGCGCCCGCCGGTGGCGGGATCCGCCCGGCTTTATTCCGGGTCGATTTTTGCGTCGCGCACCACTTTGCCCCAGCGTGGTGCCTCGGCGCGGATCAGTGCGGCGAATTGCTCCGGCGTGCCGCCACCAATTTCATTGCCCTGGCTGAGCATTTTTTCGCGCAGATCGGGGTCTTTCAGAGCCTTGTTGCACGTGGCGTTGAGGAGCTTGACCAAATCGGCCGGCATGCCTTTGGGCCCGACCAGACCTTGCCAGTTCAGGACTTCGACCTCGGGATAACCTTGCTCGGCCATGGTGGGCAAATCGGGCAAGAGCGGCGAGCGGGTTTTGCTGGTGATTGCCAAAGCCCGCAGGCGCCCGCCTTTGACGGACGGCATGGCCGCATACATCTGCTCGAACATCATCTCCACCTGTCCGCCCATCAAGTCGGTGGCCCCGGCAGCTCCACTCTTGTAGGGTACGTGGATCATGTCGACGCCTGCCGAATATTCGAACAACGCGCCGCTCAGGTGGTGCGTACCGCCAATGCCGCCCGAGGCGTAGCTGAGTTTGCCGGGCGATGCTTTGGCTGCTGCAACAACGTCTTTGACGGTTTTGTACGGCGAGTCCGCCCGCACCATCAAAATCAGGGGCCCGCGCTCAATCAGGGTGATAGGCGTGATGTCGTTGAACGGATCGAAATTGAGTTTTTTGAACAAGGCATGGTTGACCGCCAGCGGCGCGAAGTTGCCCATGCCAATGGTGTAACCGTCGGGCTTGGCGCGGGCAATCATTTCCGTGCCGATGTTGCCGCCGGCCCCTGCTTTGTTGTCAATGAGAATGGGTTGGCCCAGGATCTCGGCCATGATTTTTGCCACCTGGCGCGAGCGCGAGTCGGCGTTGCCCCCGGCACCATACGGGCATATCCACATGATGGGCTTGCTGGGGTATTTGTCGTCGGCGCGGGCCAGGAGGGGAAGCGCGGCAAGCAGGCCGGCCGTTTGAATGAGATCTCTGCGTTGCATGGTGAACCTCGGCTTTGGAGACATGGCGGGCGCCCACGAATGAGCGGTTCGGGAGCAAGTTTAAGCGTCAATACCGAGCGCTTGCCAGAGGGTCAATGTAAAAAATGGCACCGGCGATCACGCAGCGCGTGGGCCCAGGGTGCGCGCCAAATGCTCCATCAAGACGCCCACCCGGTGCGGGATGTAGCGGTTGCTGGGCAAAACCGCGTAAATACCCAGAGGCGGCGGGGTGAATGCCGGGAGGATTTCAACCAGTTCCTGCCGCGCTAGAAAGGGCTGCGCCAGAAAATCGGGTTGCAAGGAAATACCCATGCCCCGTGCGCTGGCTTGCAATAAGACCAACCCGTTGTCTGCCGTGATCCGCCCGCGGACCGGGAACGACTCGGTTTTGCCCTGCACCCGGTAGGTCCAATTGCTGGCGCTGGTCGTCATGGAATACACCAGGCATTCGTGGTGTTGCAAGTCGCCGGGGTGGCGCGGCTCGCCGTGCAGGGCCAGGTAAGCGGGTGCTGCGGTGGTGAGCAGGCGGCATTCGCCCAGTTTGCGCACGATATCGCCGGGTTGCAAATCGGCGGTGATGCGCAGGGCCAGGTCGATGCCCTGCTCAATCAGGTTGGAGCGCTGTTCTGAAAAATTCAACAGCAGCTCGACATGTGGCTGGGCCTGAGCAAAGTCCAGCAAGGCGGGTACCAGCTGTTGCAAGCCGAAACTCAGCGGCAGCGCCAGGCGGATGCGGCCTCTTGGAACCGATTGGTCTTCCGTCAGGCTGGATTCGGCCGCGTCCACCAGGTTCAGGATCACCCGGCATTTCTCCAGGTAGGCAGCGCCCGCAGTGGTCAGCGTCAGGCGGCGGGTGCTGCGGGTGATCAGTTTGACCGCCAGACGTTTCTCCAGCGCGACGATTTGCCGGGTGACTGCAGAGCGGGCAACCTGCAACTGGTCGGCCACCGCGGTGAAGCTGCCCGACTCGGCTACCCGTACAAAGGTTTGCATTGCGCTCAGGGTGTCCATTGTTGCGTATTTTGCAACAAATAAGTCTCGATTGGCACCTATTTGTTTTATTTAGACCCACCTACAGTCGACCCCAGTGAAAGCCGCACCCATGCAAAACCAACGTAACGTCCTTTTTGTTCCCCACGGAGCCCCGACTTTTGCCCTGCAGCCCGGGGCTGCGGGTGCGGCGATGGAGCAGATGGCACGGGCCATGGATGCGCCGCGTGCCATCGTGGTGATCAGTCCGCATTGGGAGACCGCCGCGCCCACCGTCGGTTTTGCCACGCAGCTCGAAACCATTTACGACTTTGGCGGTTTCGACCCGCGCCTCTACGAAATCCGCTATCCGGCCACCGGCTGCCCGGAGGCCGCCCAGTTGGTGGTTGACGCCTTGCAGGCGCATGGTTTTGCGGTGCAGCAAGACGCGCAGCGTGGCTTGGACCACGGCGCCTGGATTCCGCTGCGGCAAATGTTCCCCAGTGCCGACATTCCGGTCGTCCCGCTGTCTGTACAAACCCATTTGGGACCTGAACACGCTTACCGCATAGGGCAGGCGCTGGCTGCTTTGGCGCAGCAAGGCCTCCTGGTCATAGGTTCCGGCAATGTCACCCACAACCTGCGGGATTACCAGACGGCGCGGATGGCCGGCGGTCAGACCCCGGACTATGTGCAAGGCTTTGCCGACTGGGTGTGCCAACACATGGTGGACCACGATACCGCTGCGCTGTTGAACTACCGCCAGGCCAGCCCCGGCGGCGCTCGCGCACACCCCAGTGAAGAGCATTTGCTGCCACTGTTCACCGCGCTGGGAGCCGCCGGGCCTGATGCGCAGCCCGCCGCCTTCTACCGGGGCATCAGTGATTACGTGATCGCCATGGATGGCTACATCTTCCACTGAAAAGGCCTTGATGAACCCGCACTACACCGCCACTGCCAAGGGCCTGCACTGGTTGATGGCCTTGCTGATTTTCGGCTTGCTCGCCCTGGGCTTCTACATGGCCGATTTACCCTTGTCGCCCGAGAAACTGCAGTATTTTTCCTGGCATAAATGGGCTGGCGTGACCGTTTTTCTGCTGGTCTGGCTGCGCCTGGCGTGGCGCGTGACGCACCGGCCGCCAGCCTATCCCCTCAGCATGAATGGCATGCAGCAGTTTCTGGCCCACGCAGGGCATCTCGCGCTGTATGCCTTGATGCTGGTCATTCCCGTCAGCGGCTGGCTCATGAGCTCCACCAAGGGTGTGCAGACGGTCTGGTTCGGCGTGCTGCCGTTGCCCGATCTTCTGGGGCGGGACAAGGAATTGGGTAAGCAGCTCGCCGAACTGCACTCGGCGCTCAACATCGGTTTGCTGGCGCTGATCGGCATCCATGCCGCTGCCGCACTGCTGCATCACCTGGTTCTGAAGGACGACATCCTGCGCCGCATGTTGCCCGTGCGCTTTTCATCCAAACCCTGAGGCCATGACTGTGAACCTATTTGTGACTTCCCTGCGCAAGCCCGCGCTCGTATTGGGCACCGCCCTGGTGATGGCTGCAGGCGTGCAAGCGGCGCCATTGGACACCGTGCAAATCGACAAAAGCAAAATGGGCTTCAGCTTCAAGCAAATGGGCGTTGCCATGGACGGTCACTTTGCCAAGTTCAGCGCTGCGCTGAATTTCGACCCTGCCAAGCTCGAACAAGCCAAGGCCAGCATCGAAGTTGACCTGACCAGCATCGACACCGGCTCGGGCGAGGCCGATCAGGAAGTGGTGGGTAAAGCCTGGTTCAACACCGCCGCATTTCCCAAAGCGGTGTTCCTGGCCAAGCAGATCAAACAGATTGCGCCCAATCAGTACGAGGTGTTGGGTTCACTCAGTATCAAAGGCCACAGCCGCGACATCAAATCGGCCTTGAAGCTCAGCCCGCAAGGCAAGTCGAGTGTGCTCAGCGGCAGCTTCACCCTGCAACGGGCCGACTTCGCCATTGGCGAAGGCATGTGGTCCAAATTCGATGTCGTGGCCAACGACATCCAGGTCAATTTTCAGTTCACCGCTTTCAACGCCGCCGCCGGCAAATAACGTTTTTTTAACAGGAGTATCTTTATGCAATCCATGAAACACATCAGCGCCGCTTTGGCCATGCTGACCTTGGCAGCCGGATCGGCCCTGGCCGCACCGGTCACCTACACGGTGGACAGTTCGCACACATTCCCACGCTTCTCGTATTCGCATCTGGGCTTTAGCACCCAGCTCAGCACCTTCAGTAAGACTACCGGCACCGTCGCATTTGACGCCCAAGCCAAGACCGGCGCGGTAGACATCGTGATCGACACCACCACCGTCAACACCGGCTCCACGGATTTCAACGGCCATATCCAGGGTGAGGATTTCCTCGATACGGCCAAGTTCCCCACCGCGACCTTCAAATCCACCAAAGTGGTTTTTGCCGGCGACAAGCCCGCGTCCATTGAAGGTCAACTGACCATCAAAGGTGTGAGCAAGCCGGTGACGCTGACGGTCACCTCCTTTCAAGCCGTCCCCCACCCCATGATGAAAGTGCCGGCCCTGGGTGCCAATGCCTTTGTCACGATCAAGCGCACCGAGTTCAACGCCGGCAAGTACGCGCCTTATGTGGGCGATGAGGTGCGCATCGACATCGCTATCGAAGCGCTGGCGAAGTAATCCCGACCGTTCCGGCACCCGCGGTGTCGGAATTCACTCGGTTGCGCGGTACGCCTTTAGGCCGCCTGCGATGTAGCGTGCGTTGCTGTAGCCCATTTGGCGCAAGGTGTCAGCCGAGAGGGCACCCCTGTTATTGGCATTGCAGTAGCACAGCACCATCGTGCTCAGGTCGGGGATAAGACCTTCGATGTTCATCTCCAGCTTCCCCCGGCTGAGATGCAGTGAGCCTGCGATGTGATCCGCGTCATGCTCCTCTTTATCGCGGATATCCAGCGCAACAGCGCCTTGTGCCAGCAAACCGTTTACCTGTGCCGGTGCAATGCCCGCCACGTGGGACATGGCCACGTCGGCCAGATGTTGAAATTTCTCGGTATAAGCCATAGGGGTCTTTCAAGCGTTAATAGTGGAGCTGGGTGGACTTGCCCCAAAACACCCGGTAGGCGAAAACGGTGTAGCCGATGATCACCGGCAGTACCACCACCACGCCGTAGAAAATCACCAGCAAAGCCTCGGGTGCGCTGGCGGCTTGCCAGATGTTGAGTTGGTCAATCACCAGCCACGGAAACAAGCTGTACGCCAGGCCGTAGAAGGACAGCAGGAACACCCCCACGGTGC
>CANFTU010000081.1 GCA_947450005.1 Comamonadaceae bacterium
AACCGACAAAGGTGCCGAATGTCAGCCACATGGTCAGCGGGTTGATCCAGATATACAAAATCACCGAGCCCGCTGCACCCAAAACCGCTGAAAACAACAGAGTTTGCACATCGCTGAGGTCCCCACGCGCGGTGGGGCGCCAGGAGGTGCGCTTCATTTTGGCGTCAATGCTTTTTTCAACAATGCAATTGAAAGCCGCCGCCGCACCGGCCACCAACCAAATGCCCAGGCTGGCAATCGTGGCGGTAACCACGTCGTCCATACCGGGAACGCCGGGAACAGCCAAAACCATGCCAATCAACGCGCAAAAGACGATGAGCTGGATCACGCGTGGCTTGGTCAGCGCTTTGTACTGGCGCCAAGCCGCCAGAGGTTTGGCAACCGTGGGCGGAGCGGAAAGCGCGTTATCGGACATAGCGGCTCAGTCTATCGCAGCAACCACCCGCGGCGCGCCACTGAGCAGCCAGACAAACAGCACCAGCAAGGCGCCTGCGCCACCCGTATGCAGCACCGCGGCCAGCAAGGGCCAACCCAAAACCACATTGCTCAGGCCGGTGGCAATTTGCAGCGCCAACAAGGCACTGAGCCAACGGGCAGGCATGCGCATGGAAGACTCTTTACCCAAACGCCACAGAAGGCCCAACATCACCACCAACAATACTGCCGCGCCCACGCGGTGTGCCATGTGGATCGCAGTGAGCGCCTCCAGGCTCAGCGGCATGCCGTCAGGCCCCATGCCAAGGGGTCGCCACAGCGTGTAGGCCGGTGCGAAATCCATATTGGGCCACCAGCTACCTCGGCAGGTGGGGAAATCCGAGCAGATGAGGACCGCGTAATTGGTGCTGACCCAGGCACCCAGACTGGCCTGCAGCAGAACCGCACCCAAGCCCAACCACAGCCATGGGCGCAAGCCGGAGCCGGGCGCAGCGGTTGACTGCGCGTTACCCAGATGCCGTACTTGCATGGTTAACAAAGCCAGCAGTGCATAGGCACCCAGCAGATGCAAACTCACAATCACCGGCTGCAGTTTGAGCGTCACGGTGAACGCACCAAACGCCCCCTGCACGCACACCCAGAACAGGGTCAGCAAGGGCAGACCGATTCCCATGCGATGGCGTCGCCCCGCCGGCAGACAAGCGGCCACTGCCAATACGGTGATCAGCGCGCCAACCCCGGAGGCCAGATAGCGGTGCACCATCTCAATCCAAGCCTTCCCGTGGGTCACCGGTCCGCCGGGCATGGTGGCCTCGGCTTGGGTGATGTCCGCATGCGCGGCCAACGGGCTGGCGGTGCCGTAACAACCCGGCCAATCCGGGCAGCCCAGACCGCTGTCAGTCAAGCGCGTGAACGCGCCGAACAGCACCAAATCGAAAGTGAGGAACAGCGTGAAAACGGTCAAGCCCAGCCGCCATGGTGTCACCGCGCCCGCTGCGCGGCGCGCCCAAAAAATGGACAAAAACACAGCAGCGACTAAAGCTGCAATGCCCAAAAGCGCGGGAACAGGTCCGAAATCCATGGCTCAGCGTCCCGCCGTATCCCAGGACGCCGACGCGCGCAGCAATCGCTCCACATCGCGTTTGACTTTTTTGGCGTACTGCAGCTTGGCCTCCTGCGCGCTGCCGGGCTCCAACCCAGGTGCAGGAAAGCGCATCATGTAATTCCCCAAGGGGTCCACCAGATAAATGGCTCCGGCCAGCGGGTCCGCGGCACTGTCGCCCAGCCATTGCGCGGCAGCCTGCGGGGGAACACGCAGCGTGGTCGACCCTTCCAGGCGGGGCAGCATGGCAGGGGGAACCGGGGCGTCATCGTCGATCAGCCACACCCAGTCCACGCGGTCTTTGTCTTTACCCAAACCGGCCCGCAGCTGGCGCTGCAGGAACAAGGTGGCCTCGCAGGCCGCATCGCAGGCCGCGTGCGCTACGCTGACCAGCAGCCATTGGCCGCGCAAACTGTCCATCTGCACCAGCTTGCCATCCAAGGCTTGCGCGGCCAGCGCAGGCAGCGGGCGCTGCGGCTCAACCAGCACCCCGAAGTTGGTACGCCCGGCGGGACGCACCACGTAATAGGTGAAGTACGAGCCGATAACGGGCGCCGCACAGACCGCCAACACCAGCAACATCTTGAGGCGGCCGCTGCGGACGCGCGCAGGCTGCTGCGCCCAATCCTGCGGTTGGGGCATGGAATGCACAGCGAAATCCACGGGCCGGTCGTCCATTCGATCAGGTACGGTCATCGGGAATGTGATCCTTTACAAGCCAGCGCGGGCGCAACCATTGAAACCAGAAGTACAGGCCGGCGATGAGCGCCGCCAGACTGAACCATTGAAAAGCGTAACCGTAATGCCGCTCGACTCCGAGGTTCGCGGCAGGCCACTCACGCAACAGACCTCCGGCTGCGGGGCCCTGCTGAATCAACATGAAATCCCGCAGCGGCAGGCCGGTCTCAACCCGGTAGCTTGCGATATCCAGATTCTGGCGGATCTTGCCTTTTTCGGCCCCGTCAAATTGATAAAGCCTGGCAGGCGCCAGGGCAATCGTACCCACGACGTCCACCGTACCTGTTGGCGTCTCAAAGGGAAGCAACGCATCACGCTCCAAAAAATTGCGCGGCAACCAGCCGCGCTGCACCAGCACCACAGCGCCGGCAGCCTCGAGCTGCAAAGGCGTCATGATGAAGAAGCCCTGCTTGTCCAACATCTGCCGGTTGTCCAGCGCGAGCGTGTGTTGGGGCAGCCAAACGCCACGCAATACGGTGCGGCGCTGGGCATAGTCAGGCAAAGTCCCCGGCACCCAGGCCAGCACGGCATCCTGTGGCAAGGGCGCTAAGGCGGCGCGCGCCTGCATTTGCGACGCCAGGTTTTCCTTGTAGTGTGCACGCTGCAACTGCCAACGACCGAGCGCCAATGTCAGGCAGACCCCTGCCAGTGCGGCCAGACTCAGCAGGATGACGCGCGCTCTGGAATTCACCGGATAATCCTTGGCATGTCGTATCTTGTGGCTTTGGGGTTCTTGGGTATTTTTGCGGCGCTAGGTACGGCGCTGTTTTTCATGCTGCGCGGTAACGCCTCGCCGGTCGCCAAGTCCAAGCGGATGGCGTGGGCGCTCGCGCTGCGGGTCGCGGTATCCATTTTTTTGTTTTTGGGTATTTTGCTGGCCTGGAAGCTGGGGCTTATTCAGCCCACCGGCTTACCGGTCGGTCAGTGACGGACTAACGCAACAGGCTCCGAAAGAGAAAAGGCACCGCGAGGGTGCCTTTCACGCAGTGGCGCTGCACGCGACAGCAAGCGACCTTACATCCAGTACACCAGGATGTAGAGGCCCAGCCAGACCACGTCCACAAAGTGCCAGTACCAGGCAGCACCCTCAAAACCGAAATGGCGGGTTGGTTGGAAGTGCCCTTTTTGCAGACGCAAGGTCGTGAACAACAACATCAGCATGCCAACGAAAACATGGAAACCGTGGAAGCCCGTCAGCATGAAGAAGGTGGATCCGTAAATACCGGATGTCAACTTGAGGTTGTATTCGG
Source organism: Comamonadaceae bacterium (assembly GCA_947450005.1). Lineage (GTDB taxonomy): Bacteria > Pseudomonadota > Gammaproteobacteria > Burkholderiales > Burkholderiaceae_C > Allorhodoferax. The sequence continues at coordinate 3,526 of CANFTU010000081.1, forward strand.
TGTAAGCGTGGTGGTACTCATAGCCCTGCACGAACAAGAAAACAATCCCGAGCAGCACGGTGAGCCACATGAATGTGATCGTACGACCACGGTGGTTGTCGATCAATGCGTGGTGGGCAATGGTCAGTGTCACACCGGACGTCAACAGCAAAGCGGTGTTGATGGTCGGCAGCCACAAGGGGCCCATGGTGGTGAAGGGCTCAATGATGTCGGCCGGGGATCCGGTCACACCCGCTGCCATGCTGGGCCAGACGGCCTTGAATCCAGGCCACAGTAAGGCGTTGTTCAAGCTTCCAGCCTCGGGAATCGAATGCGCGCGACCCCACCACAAGGCCGTGAAGAATGCACCGAAGAACATGACCTCGGAAAAGATGAACCAACTCATGCTCCAGCGGAAAGAAATATCGATCCGCCGCCCATACTGACCCCCTTCGCTCTCGGCAATGGCATCGCCAAACCAACCTACCAGGACCCATGCAAACAGTACCAGGCCCACAAACAAAGAGTACTTGCCCCAGGAGACGTCATTGACCCACTGCGAAGCACCCAGGATGACAAAAAACAAACCCAAGGCCCCCATCGCCGGATGGCGCGAGGGCTCCGGTACAAAATAGTAGGGCGTTGCCCCGTGTGCGTTTGAACTCATTGCAACTCCAGTCTTTCCAAAAATCAGCCAATCACGCTTGCGCGCATCACTTCGAAACCGCCCAGTTGACGATGGTCGCAAGGACACCGATCAACACAAAAACCCCAATTAAACCTACCGCGACCACTTCCAGCGGCTTCAGGCCGACATGGTCATCGTCCAGGCCGGCCTTGCTTCGGATGCCCAGAAAGGACCAACCCACCGCCTTCACGCTGCGGCCAAACCGGGCAATCACACCGGATGCCATCAGGCTTTCCCATCCCGTTTTACGACGGTTGCCACGGGCGCTGCAGGCGTCTTGCCGCCAACTTCAAAAAATGTGTACGACAAGGTGATGGTTTTGACGTCGGCAGACAACTTGGGATCTACAACAAAAACCACAGGCCACGACTTCTTTTCTCCGGCGTCCAGCGTGTACTGCTGGAAGCAAAAACATTCCAGCTTGTTGAAATGCGCGGCGGCCTGCTGCGGCGCGTAGCTCGGAATCGCCTGCGCACTCATGCGGCGGTTCTGTGTGTTTTGAAACTCGTACATCACCGTGACAATTTCACCGGGGTGGACTTGCACCGTACGCTGGTCCGGCCGGAACTCCCAGGGTCCGCGGGCATTCGCGTCAAATTCCACATTGATGGTGCGGCTGGTATCAATTTGGGTATTGGCAGGCCGGGCGCGCGTACCGGGTACCACCTGCTCCGCAAGCGCCAGGATATTGATACCGGTGTATTCGCAAATCGCACGGTACATCGGCACCAGGGCGTAGCCGAAACCGAACATCGCCAAGGCAACGACGGCCAGCTTGCGCAAGACCTGCTGGTTCGCCAGGGTCAGGTTCATACAAACTGTCCGCTGAGCAACGCGATCTTCGCGATGAAGCCGATGAAGAAAGCGACAGCCACAGAGCCCAGTATCCAGCCCAGGCGTCGGTTGGCTTGAACTTGGGCCATCTTCACGGTATCACGCTCTGAATCGCTTGGCATCAACCCACAATCCGCGTCGCGTTGGCGTTCAACTTCGGTGGCGTCTCAAAGGTGTGGAAGGGCGCAGGCGATGGAATTTCCCACTCCAGGCCCTCTGCGCCGTCCCATGGCTTCTGGGGCGCTTTTTCACCTTTGCCCATCATCATTGGCAGTACGATGAAGAAGAAGAAATAGACCTGCGCCAGACCGAAGGCAAATGCTCCGACCGATGCCACGGCATTGAAGTCTGCGAACTGCATGGGGTAGTCCGCATAGCGGCGCGGCATACCGGCCAAGCCCAGGAAGTGCATGGGGAAGAAGGTCACGTTGAACGCAATCAACGACCACCAGAAATGGATCTTGCCCCGGGTTTCGCTGTACATGAAGCCGGTCCACTTGGGCGACCAGTAGTAAAAACCGGAGAACATGGCATACAGCGAACCGGCGACCAGCACATAGTGGAAGTGGGCGACCACGTAGTAGGTGTCGTGAATCTGAATATCAATGGGAGCCATCGCCAGAATCAGGCCGGTGAACCCCCCCATGGTGAACACGAAAATAAAACCCACCGCGAACAACATCGGGGTCTCAAACGTCATCGAACCTTGCCACATGGTGGCGATCCAATTGAAGATTTTCACAGCCGTAGGCACGGCAATCAACATCGTGGCATACATGAAGAACAATTGTCCGGTCACCGGCATGCCGGAGGTGAACATGTGGTGGGCCCACACAATGAACGACAGGATGGCAATGCTGGATGTTGCATACACCATGGAGGCATAACCGAACAGGCGCTTGCGGGCAAATGCCGGGACTACCTGACTGATGATGCCGAAGGCCGGCAAAATCATGATGTACACCTCGGGGTGACCGAAGAACCAGAAAATGTGCTGGAACATCACCGGGTCACCGCCACCGGCAGGGTTGAAGAAGCTGGTGCCGAAATGGCGGTCAGTCAGGGTCATGGTGATCACACCCGCCAGCACCGGCATCACAGCGATCAGCAGGTAAGCGGTAATCAACCAGGTCCACGCAAACATCGGCATCTTCATCAGCGTCATGCCGGGTGCGCGCATATTGAGGATGGTCACGATGATGTTGATCGAACCCATGATGGACGAGGCACCCAGCACGTGCAGCGCAAAAATACCGGCATCCATGCTGGCACCCTGCTGCAAGCTCAGAGGCGCGTAAATAGTCCAACCCGCCGCAATCGCACCGCCCGGCAGCCAGAACGAAGTCACCAACAGAACAGCCGCAGGAATCATCAGCCAGAAGCTGAAGTTGTTCATGCGCGCAAACGCCATATCGGACGCACCGATCTGCAAAGGGATCATCCAATTCGCAAAACCGACGAAGGCCGGCATGATCGCCCCGAACACCATGATCAGACCGTGCATGGTAGTGAATTGGTTAAACAACTCGGGGTTAAAGAACTGCAACCCCGGCTGGAACAACTCCAGGCGGATACACAGGGCCAAAATCCCGCCAATCATCAAGTTACTGAAAGCAAACAGCAAATACAAGGTTCCGATGTCCTTGTGGTTGGTCGCAAATACCCAGCGACGCCAGCCGCTCGGGGCGTGACTGTGGTCGTCGTGTGCGTGTTCATGGTGTCCGAGAACTGCGCTCATGGTGATTTCCTTTTCGATTAACGCTTTTGACGTTGTACGGTAGCTAAAAATTCGGGGCTGCGCTTCGGGCGTGTATTACTTACGCACAGCCAGCACATCGGCCGGCTGAACCAGTTGGCCGGTTTTGTTAGACCAGTGGTTCTTGGTGTAAGTCACCACCGCTGCAATATCGGTGTCGCTCAAAGCCTTCCAAGACGGCATCGCGCCGTTGTTCTGGCCATTGAGCAAGACCATGATTTGTTTGGTTTTGTCGGCGTCATTGACCACTGCCGCACCATCCAGCGGCTTGATGGGGCCGCCGCCTTTGCCGTTGGCCTGATGGCATGCCGCGCAGTTCTGGGCATACACCTTCTCACCGCGCGCCATCATGTCCTCCATAGCCCAGACCTTGGCCGGATTGTCCGCTTTGGCAGCCGCTTTTTTGACTTCCGCCGCAGCCCACTTGCTGTAATCCTCTTCCGACAAGACCTTGATATGAATCGGCATGAATGAATGCTCTTTACCGCACAGTTGCGAGCACTGGCCGTAGAAATCGCCCACCTTCTCCGACTTGAACCAGGCATCGCGCACGAATCCGGGAATAGCCGCTTGGTTGATGCCGAAGGATTGGATGTAAAACGCGTGGATCACATCGTTGGCCGTTGTGATGAGACGGATTTTCTTGTGCACCGGCACAACCAGCGGGTAGTCGACTTTCAGCAGGTAGTCATCGACGTTTTGTCCTGCTTTGGGGCCGCCTTGGTTGGCCATCTCGCGCTGCTCTGCATCGATGGTGGAGACGAAACCAATACCGGCGCCTTCACCGGCCAGGTAGTCGTAGCCCCATTTCCATTGCATGCCAGTGACTTTGATGGTCAGATCCGCAGCCGTGGTGTCCTTCATCTCGACTACCGCCTTGGTGGCCGGGACCGCCATCGCAATCACAATCAAAAAGGGAACCAGCGTCCAAATGATCTCCACGGTCGTCGACTCATGGAAGCTCGCCGCCTTGTGTCCTACCGATTTACGATGCTTCCAGATCGAATAGAACATCACGGAAAACACGGCGACAAATATCACCAGGCAAATGATGAGCATGAACCAGTGCAACCACTGAAGGTCTTGCGCAATCAAGGACGCGGGCGGCCCGATGTTGAGCTGGTTGACGGCTGGGCCTCCAGGCAAATCGTTAACCGCAAAAGCCGGTGTTGCCAAGCCGCACGCGGCTGCCAGCAAAACCAAGCACCGCGACGCCGGGGTGTTCCTGATGCTCTTCATTGTTTTCACTTTCCAATGCCTAAAAAAATCACAAATCCATTCACCGCAGCGAAGAATCACGCAATTGCCAAAGCCAACCGCAACTCGGTCGCCAATCGCTGCCGCAGCTCATTGCGCACAAACCGCCCTACCGGCACCCGCTGCCCATGGCAGCAGACTTCAATCATCGCCTGCCCGTGGGCCGCCTGCTCGATACGGACCCACGCCCTTTGGAACTCCCGCCGGACCCTATGACCGGCGTTTTCGGACTCGACGACCAACACATTGCCTTCCAACCAGATCCGCTCTCCATCGAGTGCATGCCGGGCGTAAACCACAAACGCTGTACCAACCGCCAACAGCTCCAAAGACGCGAAAGGCAAGACCAAAACCGCCCCCTGAGACCAGCAAAAAGCGCCGACCGTCAGCGAAACCAGCACCATCAAACCAAAACACGCGGACAACTGCCGTGGCGTTACCGAACAGTTGCGGCGAAAGTCCCAGGAAATCCGCGCATCCTGAACCGTCGCGAAATGAAAAACAGGACTGTCCACGGTAGCTGCTGTGTCTGTAATTGGCCTATCAACCCACGCGCCTCATCGGGATAAACCCTTTAAATTGGCAACATCGAATTGTAGCCCACCCTCATTTAACAGGGTCCCGCCTTGTGCCTTTGGCAGCCTGGCGCAGGCTTTCCAAATCAATGTTGGTTTGCGGCTTCGCGGCAAAGCGCGGCGAGGGCTTGAAAGCGTGACCATAAATGATTTCAAAAGAAACTTTTAAGCGGTTCCCGTCGACAGGATCGGCCAGGCCCTGTCGCAACGCGTCATGCAA